>NZ_VMMK01000053.1:0-70362 GCF_013277255.1 Streptococcus sp. 2154 | reverse complement strand
TGGTATCCACGAAAGCAACTTAACCCATCGGAGTCAATGTGTTGAAGTCACTCTTGTTCAACAGTGGTTTTGCGCTTTCTAAGGCCTCCTCTCAGTTCTGAAGACACGGTAATGATTGATGCGACGGAAGTAAAAATCAATCGTTCTAAAAAAACAATTAGCGAATGATTCTGGTAAAAAGAAATGCCACGCTATGAAGGCTCAAGCGATTGTCACAAGTCAAGGGAGAATTGTTTCTTTGGAGATCACTGTGAACTATTGTCATGATATGAAGTTGTTCAAAATGAGTCGCAGAAATATCGGACAAGCTGGTAAAATCTTGTCTGACAGTGGTTATCAAGGGCTCATGAAGCTATATCCTCAAGCACAAACTCCACGTAAATCCAGCAAACTCAAGCCGCTAACAGCTGAAGAGAAAGCCTGTAACCATGCGCTATCTAAGGAGAGAATCAAGGTTGAGAGTATTTTTGACAAAGTATAGTAGATTGAAACTAGAATAGTACACCTCTACTTCTAAAACATTGTTAGAAATCGATTTGACTGTCTTGATTGATTTGTCCTGTTCTTATTTCATTTCACTATGAGAACGTTTAAAATATTTTCAACAACCTATCGAAATCATCGTAAACGCTTCGGATTACGAATGAATTTGATTGCTGGTATTATCAATCATGAACTAGGATTCTAGTTTTGCAGGAAGTCTAATAATGAAAATAAAGGACTAAAGTAATAACTCTAAATATATCTGATTTTTATAGGACATTTCATAAAAAAATCTACATACCTAGAGTCCTATTTAGTTATGTATCTTACATAAAGAGAAAGGAATTAATTATCATGAAATTATCTTTGTATAGTGAAGTTGACCATTACCATTCTTTAAGTTCTTATTCTTTAAATGATATTACACATACTGATACCCCAAAAAATATTATTGAAAAGTCTAAAAAAGATAAGTATAGATACCCAATAGTAATACTTAATAAAGAACATAAAGTAATTGGATTTTTTTGCCTACACCTAAACACTGGTCCTAAAGAGTATGGCTATTATCAAAATGATTATGCGCTTATTAGAGGATTTTCTATTGATGATAATTTCAGAAATCAAGGATATGGTTCTAATGCTCTGAATAAAATATTTGAATTCATAGACTCAACTTTAAAATTAGAAATTAACCATATTGTATTGGCTGTAAATGAAAAAAATATATTGGCTCAAAAAGCATATAGAAATTCAGGTTTTTTTGTTGTGAAGAAAGATTTAGAAGGAAAAAAGGGGAAATTAATTATTATGGAGAAAAGCAGAAACTAGTATCATTTCTAGTTTCTGCTTTTCACTAAGTCTGCTATAAATTTAGTATTCTAGCTTATTTGCATATTTTGAGAGGAATAATCTATATACTAAACTTTTATGTTTATAATTCATTCCTTTCGTTTCACTCAAGGCACAAGACAGAATGAAAAAGTGGTGTGCTCTTTATTTTGTTTTATAATAATAGTGAGAAAGTCTATCACTACTACAAATCACGTGGAGGTGAATAAGTGAGTGATACAGCCACTACCTCGCATATTTATAGGTGTCATTCTTTCCATCAAGCACAAGAACTGTGACTAGGAGAACGTAAACTTATAATTGAATAAGCGAATCGTTTGTGAAAAGGAAAGAATAGTCAAGGGATAGGCAGACTCAAATTTGGTGAAGGGAGACTCCTCATGTTAAAAGCCAAATTTCAATTTAAAAAATTTTAAAATTTGTTTCGCATTTACTACTCCTTGCATTTATATTGGATTGATTAACAGAACCTTTCGCGATGTTCCTTAGCAACTTCTTTGTACTAGGAAAATTTAAAAATTCGGATAGGTATCTACCCCGATTATTCACAAAAAAAGCATCCAAAATTTCTTTGTCTGATAGAAGATCAATCTGTTTCTCGACTGCTTGACAAACCAAGTTTGCAAGGAAGATATTTTTAGGGGAATCAAAAGTTTCTGCTTTGTGGTTAAAATCATGTCTCATATTTTTAGTTTAGCACAAAGTAGCTTGATTGGCTAGGAATTCTCTTTCTTTTCAACCTTCTCTTCTGATTTTTTCTTCTCTGCTTGATTACTTGAATCAGTCACTACCTCTTCCTTTTTCTCTGTTTTCTCTTCTTTGATTTTGACTGAAGGAAAGATGAATTCATATTGTCTCTTAGGCGTACGAACCCTTGTCACCAAGTTTGTTTTCTTATTTTGATAACTCACCTGACCCAGATTAAAGGTCTGTTCCCCACTTTCTTGCTCAACCTTATCTTTGGCTCGATTGGCCATGGCAAAAGCGACCAGCTTTTCTTTATTTAAAGCGTAGTCTTGATAGTGGGCGACTTGTCGGTTCAAGTAAAATTGTAACAAAAGACTAAAGATGGCTGCCATGGTGACTGCATAGAGGAGAACACCTGCCTTAACTTTTTTCTTTTTCCACACGATAGATGAACTCCCTTTCTAAGCCTTTTTGAAACTGGAAACGAAAACGCACCAGTTGATTCTCCTCTGTAATATGCGCAGATTTGAGACCATAAACCATAGGCTGATAGCCTCGACCACTAGAATCTGTTTTACGAAAATCATCTGATCTGGACTTGCCAATGGCTATGTCCTTGCCATCTTGCTTCATATAGAGACGATTGCCCTCCACTTTTTCGAACTGCGAACGGTCTAATTCTGCTTCCAACTGGTCCACAAACAAGAGCCACTCTTTTTGCTCGCTCTGTTGCTGGTAGCGAACTTCTGAAATGAGAAGCTGACTCATGGCTTGAAAGAGGAGTAAGCTTCCACTGATGACAATGAGGGCAATCAGGGATTCTAATAAGGTAAAAGCCTTGACCTTATGGCTCTTTGATAGCCAAAAACTGTTCTGAACCATGGTAGACCTCCAATCCCTTTTCACTAGAAAACACCTGAATCTCAACTCCGTTTATGTTTACCTGATTTTGACCTGTCTGCAAGGCCATCTTAGCTACCCTCAAGACTTCTTCCTTTTGCAAGATTTTTGCTTCTTCTTGCCTATTCTTTTGAATTTGTCCCAAAAGGAGGGTCGCAATGCTGGCAAAGATAGCTAGAGCGACTACTGCTTCCAGTAAAATCACTGCCCTAATTTTTTGTTTCCTTAATGCGTTTAATTTTTCCATTTCCTAAATATAATTGATAGCGAATCGCTCCTTTACTGGTCTGAAATTCAACCTTAGCCAGAGACGAATTGCCCCCAGCTCGGTCAAATGTAATACTTTGGTCTGATGGTGCCTGAATCCCTTTGGGGACTATCAACTTTTGACTGCCATTGCTAATCGTCTGCCCATCTAAGTTAAGACTAGTCTTTTGCTGACTGGCTACACTGCGTTTTTGAGTTTCCCGATAAAGTTCTTCAAACTCCATAAAGAAAATCTGCTCCTCTACCGCCGCAAAAGTAGACTGGACAGAGCCTGACAAACCCAAGGCAAGGATACTCACAAGTCCCAAAACCAAGAGACTTTCAAGCATGGTAAAGGCCTTAATCCGCGACCGTTTGAGTCTTATTTTGTTTTTCATGATATTCTTTATAAGCTTTAGCTTGCTCTTCTGTGATTCGCCCATCTGCTTGTAACTTACTTAGACTAGCATCTTCATTTTTATCCAAGCTATAAAGCTCTGCCTGGCTTTCCACCACCTTAACAACAGCAGCTTTTCCTTTGTCATTGACTGCTTCTTTTTGCTTGGTCAGATTAGGTACAAAGAGTAATAGAAGCACGCTGATGATGAGCAAGACCACCAACATCTCTACCAGAGTGAAAGCTTTAACCTTAGCTTTTTTCAAGAATGTCATCATTTTTTTCATGTTAAAAATTTACCTCCATATTTTGATACATGGGCATGAGCATTGCCGCATAAAGTAAAACGATAATCAGAGCCACAAAGATAAAGACCAGTGGCTGCACCAAATTCATGGTGCGGTTGACTCGGGTAAAAAAGGCTTCCCAAGTTTTTTCAGCATAGATTTCCAACTCACTCCCCAGCTTAGACTTGACTTCACCATACTCGATAATGAGACTCAATTCCTTCCTAAAGAAAGGATAGGTTGCTATGGTTTGAGAAAATTCGCGGCCACTTTGTAGGGATTGAGCTAGGTCTTGGCCGATTTCTTTAAAGAGTTGGGAACCTTGTTCCTGCATCATTTGAAAAATCTGCGTCAGCTCCATTCCCTGCGAAATCATATTCCCCCACTCACGCGCATAATAGGCTGTCAAATAAGTCTGCACAAAGATTCCAAAAAAGGGAAGGCGTGCTAAGATAGAAAAGACACGCATCTTAGAACTTCTTTTATAAAAAGTGAGTGCTAAAAGGACACCTACTGAAACAAATCCTACCATGCCTAGAAAAATTTGTGGCAGATTGCCAATAATTTGGGTAGCAATATTGCTACTATCCAGTTGTGGTAGTAGATAGTTCCGTAGCCCCAGCATGATTAAGAGAAGAAAACCCAGCAAAATCAAAGGATAGGTCGCTACTTCAATTAATTTTTTCTTGACCTTGGCCAGATTGTCTAGATACTCTTCTATCTTTCCCAAACTCAGGTGGAGATTTCCATGGACTTCCGCTAGGGATAGCTGAGTGACAATGGCACTTGAAAATCCCAAACTTTCCATCATTTCTGAGAATGATTTCCCCTGAGACAAGCCCGTGCGCATCTGGGTCACACACTGCTTGTCTAACAAAGCACTCCTATCTAAAAAGGAGATGGTCTCCACTAGATGAAAACCACTGGAAAAGAGATTGTTAAACAAAGTAATGATATTTTTTTGCTTAGTTGTAGCTAATTTTTTCCGTTTCAGCCTGAAGACTTGTGATATGTCCATCTTTAAGAAGCTGGTCAATCTGTTCATTCCAGCTAGTTGGCTGGTGTTCTTGATAGTCTTTGTTTGCAAAGTCAACAATTCCTCCTCCCCCAATTAATCTCTGGTAGCAGACTCCTTGCAGAACGACTGCTAATTCCTCTTCACTCACACCCAACTCCAGCAGGCGTTCATAAACACCTCGAATACTCTTGGCATGAATGGTTGAAAAGACTGTCGCCCCTGTCAAACTAGCTCTGACCACTGCACGCGCCGTCTCGCTGTCCCGAATTTCTCCGATAATCAAGAGATCTGGTCGATGACGCAAGGAAAGCTTGATGAGATTTTCATAGGTTAGGCCGATTGCTTCGTTCAACTGCAACTGAAGCATGTCGTCCTGCTTGATTTCGACAGGATCTTCGATGGACATAACTTGCTGTCCTTTAAAGAGTGACTTGGACAATTCATGCATCAGGGTCGTCTTACCACTCCCAACCGGGCCAGCAAAAAGATAGAGTCCCCGTTGCCTGTACTGCTTGCCTAATTCTTCAATATCCTGAAACCAAAAATGCAAGTCCTGCTCTTCATCGTGCAACAAGCGAATGACTAAACTCTCATGCCCTCGATAATCGCCTACGGTAGATAAACGTAGGGACGCCATCTTCTGGTCATATTCATAGTCACAGGAACCGAGTTGACTACGTCGCTTTTCTCCCACATTCATACCCGCCACAAACTTAAAGTGACTGATGACGGCCGCAAATTTTTCGAAGTTATAACAGCCAATTTTACAGCGCTCGTCTCCTACCCTCATATGAAGCTCATAGGCATCTAACTTAGGGACAAAATAAATATCTTGCGCTCCTTTTTTCCGGGCCGAACGAATGATTTCTTGTGCAATTTCTTGAACCATACCTACCTCCTCACCTATACTATTCGCAAAGATTTGGAAAAAATAAAAAAGCAACTCCAAAAAGTTACTTTTTCTCTATTTTACTTTCATACGGCAAGAACGGTGCCTTTCCTTACCTGTTTGTTTTTCATAGCCTGGACGTAGTTTTTCATCTGGAATAACCTGCTCATCCTGTAAAAGAGCCAAAGAATGGTATTGTTGTAAATACTCATCACATTCATCACACCAGCGTTGATCTTCCGGGTCCCAAAAAATGGTCATCAAGTCCCTTCTACTTTTATAAAGAGGGGATTCTTGTTCCAATCTAAACCAGCAAGTCTTGTAGTATTTGAGAGCATCATAATACTGGTCAAATTTCTTACTTGCTACAATATCTTCTTCCCAACCTTCTAAGAACCACCAGGGTTCAAAATCTCCGTACATTTCTATAACACGATACATATTCATTCCTTTGTACCATATATTATAACCAATTCCGCCAGACAAGGAAAGAAATATGCTCATTTCTTAATTTTTTAATAAAAAATCTAGCCATCTGATAAATTACTGAATTTCTATTTTCTTATGTTCCAAAATGTTTTTACTACTTAAGCCTCTGAAATATCGTTTTCGATGATGACCTTAATGGCATGGTGGTCTGCTGCCTTACTGAAAACTTCATAGGCTTTTTCAATTTCACTGAGTTTGAAATAGTGAGTTACCAATTTTTCTGGTTCAATCTTATGACTTTCAAGTGCTTTCAACAATTGTGGAGTTGTATTTGTAGATACCAAACCAGTTGTTACATTGATGTTGCGAATCCAAAGTTTGTCCAAATCGAATTCAACTGGTTGACCATGTACACCACAGTTGGCAACTGTTCCGTCTACACCGATAATCTTTTGACAGAAATCAAATGTTACAGGAATACCAACAGCTTCGATAGCGACATCCACACCACGACCATCTGTCAAATCATAAATTTCTTTAATGGCTTTTTCAGGATCTGAAGAATTAACCTTATGAGTCGCACCGAATGATAGGGCAGTTTCCAAGCGGTTATCATCTAGGTCTACCATAATCAATTGAGCTGTCAAAAGTGCAGCCAATCCAACTGGTCCTGAACCAATAATAGCTACGCTACAACCAGGTTCCACTTCCCCTTTTAAGACACCAATTTCATATCCAGTAGGCAGAATGTCTGATAGCATAACCAAGGATTCATCTGACAAGTCTTCTGGAGTATGGTAAAGAGTGTTATCTGCATGAGGGACACGTAGATATTCAGCCTGCATACCATCAATCAAGTGACCGAAAATCCAGCCCCTTCGTCTTCACAGTGGGCATAAATTCCTTTTTTACAGTAGTAGCATTTACCACAGGCGCAGACACAAGAAATCAAGTCCTTGTCGCCTTTTTTGAAGTTAGAAACTCCTTCCCCAACTTCTTCAACAATCCCAATCCCTTCGTGACCAAGAATGGTACCACTTTGGCAAGCAGGGACATCCCCTTTGATAATATGGAGGTCTGTTCCACAAATAGTGGTTTTTACGATACGCACAATAGCGTCTGTTGGCTTGCGAATAACTGGTTTGTCTACATCAACAAAAGAAGCAAGTCCTGGTTTAACATAAGTATAGGCTTTCATAAAGCACTCCTCCGTTTTTTAAATGTACTATTTATAATATAATTGCAAGCCTTTTCAATTGGCTCTTTAGGTATTTTTGTGATATTTTTAACTTTTTTATTTACCGGTAAAGCAATGTAGATAAAAAAGCAGAAGCTAGCCTCTAACTTCTGCTTTCTCTCTTATGACTCATCTCCAATTTTTCTGATACCTGCAACAAAAATCGAAGATAATAATAATTGGGTAACACTCAACTGATCAAATACAAAAATGTAATGTGCTAGCAAATGAAATAAGAAAACAAACAAAAACAAAGATAATAAAATCTTACACATAGATTTAAGCCCAGAAATTCATCCGTCCATTATTTGGATATACATCCCTAGCATCAACCCATTGAGCTACCGCATAACCTACATTGTAGAAAATGTTAATATAATCAAATATACGTTCAAGAAGTTCAGCTAACCGATTGCTATAAATGCCTAAACGAATAGCAGCTTTTTTAGCTACCCTACTTAAAGTAGCTTTAGCAACTGCCAATCCTTTTTTCTTTACCAAATTACCAATGCCTGCCACACCACCGGAAATAGCAGTAGCAATTAGATTTTCTACTTTTTTAAACTTTTTTCATTTTTTCAAGTACAGTTTTTCAAATTATAGTAAAAAGAGCCAGAATTATACTGACTCTTCTATTGATTATTAAACTTAGAAGCACGTTCTTCTCCCCACCAATAGGGCATTAGTTCTGCGGCTTTCACTGTCTTTCTTGTATCGTAGTCCATCATGAATTCTGCATCTTTATTTTCAGCGTTCAACTCTAAAAGGAATTCTCTGCAAGCGCCACAGGGCATTCCTGAACTTCCACCATAAGGTGCTTTATCTCGAAAGGCTAATACTTTCTTAACCTTAGTTTGTCCTGAAAATTGGTACATATTGAAGAGGGCCGCCCGTTCTGCACAGAGATGGAAAACACCACAGGTTCCCTCCATACAGAAACCTGTAAATATTTGTCCATCTTCTGCTTCTACTGCAGCTACAACATGATTGGCATAAACAAAGTCTGATACTTCATGTGGATTGTATAGTTTCTGTGCTTCTTCGTACATCTTTTCCCAGATGTCCATTATTGTACCCTTCTTACTTAGAGATTTCCTTTAACATATTTTCGATATGCTGGATTGATTTTTCACGACCTAACAAGAAGATAGTATCTGGCAACTCTGGTCCATGCATTTCACCTGAAACTGCGATACGAATAGGCATGAAAAGATTTTTCCCTTTAATACCTGTTTCTTTTTGGACTACTTTAATTTGTGGGAAGATATTCTCTGTCACGAATTCATCATCTGTCATCACTTCGAGTTTTGCTTTGAAGGCTTCAAGAACTGTTGGGACTGTTTCACCTGCCATGACTTCTTTCTCAGCCTCAGTTAATTCTGGGAAGTCTGAGAAGAAGAGGTCTGTCAATGGGATAATCTCATCTACTGATTTCATTTGTGGTTTATAGAGCTCAACTAATTTTTCAGCCTTGTCAGTCAATCGACCTGCTTCTTCTAGGAATGGTTTTGCCATTTCAAAGATAGTTTCTAGGTCTGCATTCTTGATATAGTCATTGCTCATCCAGTCTAGTTTTTTCTGGTCAAAGGCTGCTGGAGACTTGCTGAGGCGATTTTCATCGAACAGTTTAATGAGTTCTTCACGAGAGAAAATCTCATCTTCGCCACCTGGGTTCCAACCAAGAAGAGCAATAAAGTTAAAAACTGCTTCTGGAAGGTAACCTTTCTTACGGTAATCTTCTATAAATTGAAGTGTATTAGTATCACGTTTAGATAACTTCTTACCAGTCTCAGAGTTGATAATCAAGGTCATGTGACCGAACTCTGGAGCTTCCCAACCAAGTGCTTCATAAACCATGAGCTGTTTTGGTGTATTAGCGATGTGGTCGTCTCCACGGATTACGTGAGAAATCTGCATATCATGGTCATCGATGACAACGGCAAAGTTGTATGTTGGATAACCGTCTTTCTTTTGGATAACCCAGTCACCACCGATATTGCCACCTTCAAATTCGATATCACCTTTGACCATATCATGCCACTTGTAGATACCTGTCTCATTGACAGCCAAACGAACAGTTGGGATGATCCCTGCTGCTTCATGTTCTGCGATGTAAGCTGCTTTTTCTTCTTCACTCATACCAAGGTATTCATTGATGTAGCGTGGTGTTTCGCCAGCTACTTCTTGGCGTTCGCGTTCAGCTGCCAACTCTTCTTCTGTAACGTAAGATTTATAGGCTTTTCCTTCAGCTAATAGTTGGGCAATGTATTTTTGATACAAGTCCAAACGCTCAGACTGGCGATAATTCTCATGTGATTCTGGACTTTCATCCCAATCCATGCCTAACCAGCGAAGGTTTTCAAGTTGTGAACGTTCACCATCCTCGACATGGCGTTTACGGTCAGTATCTTCGATACGAATGAGAAATGTTCCACCATGATGGCGCGCATACAAGTAATTAAACAATGCTGTACGGGCATTCCCGATGTGTAGTAGTCCTGTTGGACTTGGTGCGTAACGTACGCGGATATCTTTTGACATAGTTTCTCCTATAAAGTCTCTAGGCGTCTGCCTTTTTGCTCTCTATATTATATCACAAGTCTTGGCTGAGTCCAATTTCTATGGATAAAGAGAGTAAAAAGAGTGGACAAACCACTCTTTTCTTCTATTATTACAGACGTGCGTTAAGTTCTTTGCTCAATTCTTCAAATCCTGGTTTTCCAAGAAGGGCGAACATGTTACGTTTGTAGGCTTCAACACCTGGTTGGTCAAATGGGTTGATAGCATTCAAGTAACCTGAAAGAGCGATAGCCAATTCGAAGAAGTAGATTGTATAACCAAGAGTGAAAGCGTCTTGCTCTGGAAGAGTCACGTACATGTTTGGTACATCACCGTCTGTGTGTGCAAGAAGAACACCGTCAGTTGCTTTTTTGTTTACAAAGTCAACGTCTTTTCCTTGAAGGTAACCAAGTCCATCAAGGTCTTCTTCCAAAGTAGGAATAATCACATTTTTACGAGGTTTGTCAACACGAACAACTGTTTCAAACATGATACGAGTTCCTTCTTGGATAAATTGACCAAGTGAGTGCAAGTCAGTTGAGAAGTTGGCTGAAGTTGGGTAGATACCTTTTTGATCTTTTCCTTCTGTTCAGGCACCCCTTGTAGATGCATCTGCTGGAAATTCCCTTGCACTGGCTGGCTAGTTTGATTGACTTGCCAAGCCCTTTGCGCTTGACCTTGACCGTCTTATTCTGGCATGCTTTTCTCCTTATAAATTTTGTTGATTTGTCATATTGCGAAAACATTGAAAAACAATGACAAATTTCACAATATTATAATATAAATTATTTTTCCTATCAAAAAAGAGAGTGGGAAAGAACTTCAAACAAGTTAAAAAGTTCGTCTTCCACCTCCCCCCGCACAGTTGATCAGGCAATCTTTGGGACTTACAAAGCGAAGGAAGATGCCAATCAACCACTAAGTTATCTGTTTTTTTAAATTTAGACTCAAAAGCCTGGACTTTTTGCCCAGGCTCTGATTCAAGTTTTTAGACTCTTATTTTTCTAGTATTCTTAATTAGATATTTTATCTTACTTAGGCAGCTTCGAAAATCTGAATGGTAGAACCTTTCTCAAGTACTACTGCTTGGTCTGCTGCGACATGGAGTGTACCAGGAAGGCTCCCCTCTTTTGAACCATCAAAAGAAATCGTGATATGCCCCAGTCCAGTTAAATTTTTTTCTACTACATTTCCTACGGCAGTAATCGAATATTCCTGACTATCTACGACCAGCTTTCCACCTTCTAGTATTGCACCTAGAAGATTTTTGTTATCGATTTTAAAACAATACTCTGCTAAATCTTCCGGAGCTTCTTCTCCAAATAAAATGAGCATATTAGCGTCTTGAATCATATTCTGAGCTTCAAGCCCCACTTGAATTACTTTAGCTTCAAAAATTTTCTTCATCTAATTCCTATTCATCCTTTCTCAAATCTGTCATAAACTTATGCTTATAGATAAGTTTAACATAATAGTTGCTGTGTTTACGTGCATCTATCAAAGTTCTACTGATAAAGGCCAATACTAGCTATCCAAGCTACTAGCACCCGCGGAACACCATTTAGAAAGCGTGAATAAAGTACAGAAGGAACACCAACCTCAACTGTTTCAGCTTTGGCTTCAGAAAGACCGAGTGCTACAGGAATGAAATCACAACCGTTTTGGGTGTTGATAGCAAATATAGCTGGTAGAGCCATTTGGGGTGGAATATTTCCTTTTCCGATTTCGACTCCAATTAAGGTTCCGATAATCTGACTGATAACAGCTCCGGGGCCTAACAAAGGAGATAGGAATGGCAAGGAACAGATAAAGCCAATCAAAATGAGCCCCCAGATGTTCCCCGCCAGGGGAACCATTAATTTTGCCAGCCAATTTCCAACACCTGAACCTTGAATAACCCCAATCAGCAAGGAAACAAAGGCCATGAAAGGAATGATTGTATTGAGCATTGTCTGAATGGCTTCACGAGCAGCCTGGTTGAAAGTCGCAACGACCTTCCCAGCGCCCATCCCAATTCGTGCTACAATACTTGTTTCAGCTTTTTGCTCTGTAATTTTTTTACTAGTATCGTAAGTTGGCTTTTCAGTTACCACAGTTGTCGCTTTTTCGTCTTCATTAGCAGCAGAAATTTGATTAAGGCCAACTGCTGACACATAGATTTCCTCGGTGATATATTGAGCTAGAGGGCCACTTTTCCCTGTAGCGACAATATTGATTGTAGGGATCCCCTTTTTAGGATAAATACCGCAGCGAAGAGTACCGCCGCAATCTACGATTGCTAAAGCAATTTCCTCATCTGGGATAGAAGTTTTAAACCCGTTAACAGCTTCCATACCGGTCAAATCAGCAATTTTATCTACAATATCTGGCTTTTCTCCGCCACCAGTGATATAGATGAATTTATGCTTAGCCTCACTAGGTGTAATGACCAAAGGGCCCCCGAAACCACCATTTCCTTTAACAACTTTTATACTCTTATATGACATAATTTCACTCTTTCTATCAATCAAATGTTTTACTCAAGGTAACACCTTGCTGTTTTGCTACATAAGCAGTTGTAAAATCGGTTACCCAACCGCCTACAAAGTTCATGACAATCCCAACAAGCATGTAACGAATGGCTAAGTCCGTTTGACTTAAACCTAAATTTTGAATTCCTGTTGCAATTCCCACCCATACAAACAACTCCCCAGGATTGATATGCGGGAATACACCATTTGAAGTATGGCAGAACTGCATCTGAGCTGCTACAAAACTAGGTTTATAATATTCTGGTAAGAAACGTCCCATACTAATCGCCATCGGATTCCCCAGCATAAAGGCTGAAATGAAAGGTAAAATCATATACCGGCTAACAGGATTTTTGGCAGAAATCTTAGCTAGGGAATTGACCTTCTCTTCTCCCAAGAAAGCGATAAGGGTATTCATTGCAATCAATAGCATCAAGACAAGAGGTACAATACTTGTCATCCAGCTAATAAAGGTTTCTCCACCTAATTGGAAGAGTTTCATAAAACTCTCTGCAAATTCTGTAATATAATTCATAAGGAACTCCTTTTCTTATTTTTTTTTAAATAACTGTTTAATAGATAATTGTAAGTAAGCCGCATAAAAGCCGAATCCCAGAAAAGAATCAGAAGAACTTGTCTCTTTCTCAATACCTGCCTCATGCCAAAGATAGACTTTTCTAGCATCTTCTATAGCTGATTGCATCCACTTATTTTCTTTTCTCACAAGAGGATTATACTTGTCAAAATAATGGATGTCTTCTCCAACATAATCGTCCATATTTTGAAAACGCGCTAAGATTGTGACTCCTTGCATTTTGCTAGCTTTAAGAACCCGACCGTTTTCATCAACCGCGAACATGACAATCGTACCGGATTTGATTCTTCCGGATTTCCTGCCAATCGCTACGCGCCCCAGTTTCCGGAGCATCGTATAGGTCTTATTGAAGTCTTTCAGTTGCTGCCAGCCGAGGAACATTTGAAATATATAAGCTGCCATGACAAATACAGCGAAAATTATTATCGAATTCATTAAAATACTCCTTTGCTCTTAGAAAATGATAGAAACTCTGTCTCTGTTTCTACAGCCCTCAATGCTTCTTTTAGAGAAGGCTCTCCTGCAATTCGAAAAATGTCGTCATACAATTCCAGCAATTCACTTTCCATTTTTCTTTCAATTTCTGAGGGTATGGCGACTAGAAAGATAAATTCAATCCATTCATCTCCTTTTTGATAAGGCTCTTCTAGTTTTCCGAACATTAAAATAGTCTTTGCATAACCCTGGTTAATTGTATGGGGGAACGCAATTCCTCCACCAAAAATGGTTGATTGCTTTTTCTCCCTATCAATTATCCGATTTCTAAAACCTTCATCAATCATCTGAAGTTTCTCTAACTCCGCAGACATATTTAGCAAGTATTGCTGATAGGTTTTTTGGGGGCTTAATCGAATAAAACGTAAGCTGACTGTTTCTAGATTTTTTTGATGAAAAGCATTGGCTTTCTGCCATTCTTCCTGCAGCCATTGATCATCAAAAAGATGATTAACTTGAATGACTGGAGATTTAGAATCTTTATATTTTAGAGGAACTGTCGTAAAAATCGCGAAATAGTCCTGATTCAATTCCACATTAAAATCCTCTTCAGAATACTGAGTAATGTCTACATCATTTCCAATGACTCGTCTGAGTTGCTGGATAATCATCGCAGCAGTTCCTCTTCCTGTTGTGCAAACCACAGCTATCTGCTTGCGAGAACCCTTAACAGCAGAATTTTGTTTTCTTAAAATCATTTCAAAATACAAAGCCAGATATCCGATTTCAGATAATTCCAATTCAGAACCAAAAATTGTAGATAGTTCTTCTCCAGCAATTTTCGCCATTTCAAAAGCAAAAGGATATTGAGTTTGAACCTCGCCATGAAATATATCATTAGCTTGCACATGGAAAATCAGTCGATTGATTAAGGACCCTAAATGAGACTTGATTTCTTCAAATAATTCTTCATCATCAAAGTGAACCAACATAGTTTCTTTGACTTTCTTGACAATCCCTTGAAAAATGTATGCAAGCTGTTCAGATTGATAAGACGGCTTGCTTAAAGTGTCAATAAAACGGACATTAAACGGAAAACACAAAAAGTCTATCTCAAACTGACTGAGGGAAATCTTATAAGTCACCTCAATATGATAGATTAATTTCTCAGCCAAATGTGTCTCTGTTAAATCATTCCTATAGTAGGGAATAGGACAATTCAACACCCTAGATGTATGAATACGATCCACCATAATTGAAAGGGTCTTTCGAAGGAGCTCCTGTGTTTCTTTAGGGATTTTATAATCCTGGACTAGCGTCTCCAGAAAAGAAGATGTTGCCTCAGTGAGTGTCCTTCCTTCAAAGTAAGGAGCCACTTGGTGAATATAGAGCAAGCGCAAATTCAGCTCGCTCCCCAAGACCTCCAGCCCACGATTGGGCTTTCCTGAAATAGTGATAGAGTAACTCTCTGCCAAAGATTTTACTTGTTTTAAATCCTTATTAAGGGTACTTCTACTAACACCTACTTCCTCAGCCAAATCGTCAATAAGAAGAGGGGAGGTTGACTCAATTAAACGTTTTAGCAAATAGGCGATTCTTTTACTGGAAGAATTGAAGTCACTCTCCTGTTTTAAACTACCAGATAAAATCTTTTCCAACTCTGTATAGTCATACACTTCTAACATTAATTGATCATCTTGTGAGATAATCTGGATATTAGGAGCCAAAACATCATTTAATTGTTGGATACTCTTTTGCAAGGTTTGCATACTAATATCCAGCTCCGAGCGCATATCTACCAAGAAATAAGTTGGCTGTGAGACCATTTTTTCTAAAATGTTATACCATCGATTTACTAAGGTCAACTCTCTTCCTCACCTTCATTTTTTTAACCGCGAGTTTTACCTCCGGCAATATTTGTAGTGACACCTGTTATATAGCTAGAACGGTCTGAAATATAGAACGCTACAAGATCAGCTACTTCCCGTAGTTTCCCACTCCGTCCCAATGGAGTCGTTGAAGTTGAAGCATAACCAGCTCGAATATCTTCTACCGTCTTTCCACGGGTATAAGCAAGAGCTTCCTCGTAAGAAAGAGTTCGAAGACCCGTAGCTTCCATAATTCCTGGAGCAATTCCAACCACACGTACACCATGTTTACCAAGCTCTTTCGCCCATGAACGAGTGTAACTATAGACTGCTGCTTTCGTGGCAGCATAGGCACTTTGTCCTTCAGAACCTTCCAAGCCTGCTTCTGAAGCCATGTTTACAATTACACCTTTTCTATTTTGAACCAGAATCCGGCCTACTGCCTGGCTAACCAAATACAGACCTTTTTGGTTAATCATTGTTACTTTTTCAAACGTTTCATCGTCTAACTCGTAAGGACCTTTAGGATTTTCTGCATCAATTAATAATCTAGGGACATTAATCCCCGCATTGTTGACCACCGCATCAATATTGCCAAATCTTTCAACTATTTTAGCGACTCCTACTTCTACTTCAGAGCGAGAAGTTACATCAACTTTTACAAATAATAGATTCGGGTGACGCAAATCGTTGTCGCTAAGGTCAAAATTCGCTACATTGACACCTAATTCCAGCAATTCTTCAACGATTGCCTTACCGATCCCAGATGACGCACCCGTCACAAGAACTGTTTTGCCTTTTATATTTAACCAATCATTCATTTTGATACCTCTCAAGTTTTATTTACAAGGCAATTATACAGCGCTTTCATAAAAGAATTAAGACACTCTTTTTTACACTGTTCAAAAAAATGATAAACTAATTAAAAGGCTTGTACTAAAAATCCACAAGAAATGAACTTGTGGATCTTTTTTATTCTGAATTAGCTCAACATATATGAGAATCAAAGACGTGCATTCAGTTCTGCACCGAGCTCTTCAAATCCAGGTTTCCCAAGAAGGGCAAACATATTTTTCTTATAGGCTTCAACACCTGGCTGGTCAAATGGATTGATACCATTCAAGTAACCTGAAAGAGCGATAGCCAATTCGAAGAAGTAGATTGTATAACCAAGAGTGAAAGCGTCTTGCTCTGGAAGAGTCACGTACATGTTTGGTACATCACCGTCTGTGTGTGCAAGAAGAACACCGTCAGTTGCTTTTTTGTTTACAAAGTCAACGTCTTTTCCTTGAAGGTAACCAAGTCCATCAAGGTCTTCTTCCAAAGTAGGAATAATCACATTTTTACGAGGTTTGTCAACACGAACAACTGTTTCAAACATGATACGAGTTCCTTCTTGGATAAATTGACCAAGTGAGTGCAAGTCAGTTGAGAAGTTGGCTGAAGTTGGGTAGATACCTTTTTGATCTTTTCCTTCTGATTCACCAGCCAATTGTTTCCACCACTCTGAGAAGTATTGAAGTGATGGCTCGTAGTTTACCAAGATCTCAGTTGCATAGCCTTTACGGTAAAGAATGTTACGAACTGCTGCGTATTGGTAAGCTTCGTTTTCAGAGATTTTATCTGAAGTGTAGTCTTTGCGAGCTGCATTTGCACCTTCCATAAGGGCTTTGATGTCAGCTCCTGATGCTGCGATTGGAAGCAAACCAACAGCTGTCAATACTGAGAAGCGTCCACCGATGTCATCTGGAACAACAAATGTTTCCCAACCGTTAGCGTCTGCTTCAACCTTAACAGCACCTTTTTGGCGGTCAGTTGTTGCATAGATACGTTTGTTGGCTTCTTCTTGACCGTATTTCTTAACCAAAAGTTCTTTGAAGACACGGAAAGCAATCGCTGGTTCAGTTGTTGTACCTGATTTAGAAATCACGTTTACTGAGAAATCTTTATCAGCTACGTACTCTACCAAGTCAGCAAGGTAAGTAGATGAGATTGAGTTTCCTGCGTAAAGGATTTGTGGAGCCTTGCGTTCTTCTTTTGTTTGCAAGTTTGCAAAGTGGTGGTTCAAGAAGTCGATTGCTGCTTTGGCACCAAGGTAAGATCCACCGATACCGATCACAACTAAAACATCGCTGTCTGATTTGATTTGCTCAGCAGCTTTCAAGATACGGTCAAATTCTTCGCGGTCGTAGTTTTCAGGAAGGTCCAACCATCCCAAAAAGTCGCTACCAGCACCAGTTCCTTTACGAATCAATTCATCTGCTGCTGTTACTTGTGATTGCATGTATTCCACTTCATGTGGTGCAACAAATTTGTCTAAAACTTTTGAATAATCAAATTTAATATGTGACATGTTATTCCTCCAATATTTCTTCTTTTCTATCATAACGCTTACCTTCGTTTTTTTCAAGCTTTTTTGTCGAATTTCTCCAATTTTTATCAGAATTCAAACGTTTGCGTAAAAATGTCACATTCCAAAAATTTTGAAAAAATAAAAGAAAGAACGACTAGATGTTCCAGTCGTTACAGTTCATTCAATAAATACTCAAATAATTCTAAATTACCATCTTCTTCATTAACCAGAAACTCTGGATGCCACTGCAAACCGATAATGCGGTGTTCGTCGATAGATTCAATCGCTTCAATGGTTTGATCTCTCGGATCAATAGCAGTTACACGGAAATTAGATGCCAATTCTTTGATACTCTGACGATGGACGGAATTGACCTGACTTTCTTTTCCAAATAGCTTGGCAACCACGCTTCCTTCCACTGTCTCAATAGAGTGAGATGTTCCGAAAGGTAGTCCTTGCCAGTGACCTTCGATTTCTTGATTGAGGGTTCCACCAAAGGCAACATTGACAAGTTGAACACCGCGACAGATTGCCATAATTGGTTTATTCTGACGGAGTGCTTCTTTCAAGAGTGCCAATTCAAATTCATCACGGACCAGATTATAATCATCGCTCTCGATGGTCTTTTTCTCTCCATAAAACTGAGGATGAACATTTTGGCCTCCTGTCAAAATCAATTTGTCAATCATTTCTACATAATCGCGTACAACTGACTCATCACCAACAGGAATGACTAGAGGGAGACCACCGACTTGACGAATGCTCTCTGCGAATCTACAAGATACAGATGAATGAATGTTTTTACCTTCTATGTCTACGGGACATAGATTTGCAGCAACTCCTACAACGGTTCTAGGCATGATGTCTCTCCTTTCGAATATTAATACTCTTCGAAAATCTCTTCAAACCACGTCAGCATCGCCTTACCGTATATATGTTACTGACTTCGTCAGTTCTATCTACAACCTCAAAGCAGTGCTTTGAGCAACCTACGGCTAGCTTCCTAGTTTACTCTTTGATTTTCATTGAGTATAACGATAGTCCTATCATATCACTCAAAGCGTCTTTCGTCTAATATGTTTTTTTTAAGACTGTGATAAAAATTTTTTATGGACAAGAAAAAGCTGCCCCATAGGACAACTTCTTTCTTATTCAAAAACAAATTGATTGTGATAGAGTTCTGAGTAGAATCCACCTAGTTTCAAGAGTTCATGGTGGTTACCACGTTCAATGACCTCTCCATCTTTAAGGACAATAATCTGATCAGCATTGAGAATAGTTTTCAAGCGGTGGGCAATAACGAAACTGGTTTTGCCTGCTACAACTGCCTCCATGGCATGCTGAATCTTGCTTTCTGTCACCGTATCTACGTTTGAAGTGCCTTCATCGAGAATGAGAACTTCTGGATCTGTCATCAGGGTTCGAGCAATGGAAATCAATTGCTTCTGCCCTGTCGAGAAGATACTCTGCTCATCATCAATAAGAGTATCGTACTTATCAGGCAAACTTTCGATATAGTCGTGAATGTGGCTTGCTTTGGCTGCTGACTCAACCATTTCCTGACTGGCATCTGGCACACCGAAACGGATATTGTCTCGAATGGTTCCGCTAAAAAGAACGGAATCTTGCAAGACAATTCCCACCTTGCTTCTGAGACTATCTAAATCATAGTCACGAATGTCTTTACCATCAAAATAAATACCACCAGCATCAACATCATAAAAGCGATTGATGAGGTTCATAATAGTCGTTTTCCCTGACCCTGTCGGACCAACAACTGCTGTCATCTGGCCTTTAGGGGCAGAAATGCTGACATCTTTCAAAATAGGTTTATCAGGCAAGTATGAAAAATCAATATGACTGATTTCAACACCTTCTTGTAACTTAGTGAAGATTGGAGCCTTTTCAGGTCGGATTTCTTCCTCTGCATCAAACATTTCCTGTATCCGTTCAGCCCCCGTAAAGGCTAACTGAAGACTTCCCCAACTAGCCGCAACTTGGATAATAGGCTGGTAGTACTGCTGTGAAAATTGGGCAAACATAACAATCAAACCTAGGGCTGTACTTGTTTCAATAGACTTATCATTCAAAAGTACAGCTGAACCAGCAAAGATAACGATGGCTGTGTTGACCAGACTCATCCCATTCATGACAGGGAAAAGAATTCCTGAGAACATTCTTCCTTTAAAGGTTGCCTTGCGCACGCGCTCATTTTGTTCAAGAAATCCTGCCATCATATCCTCTTGAATTCCTTGCACAATGACAGCTTTTTGGCCTGAGATACTCTCATCCATATAGGCGTTGAGTTTCCCTACCTCTTTTTGCTGGAGGTTGGTGTATTTGCGGGCCATTTTTACAATAAAAATCAGCATGAGGAAGGCAACTGGTGTGCTGGCAATAGTGATAAGAGCCAGCGTCACATTTCTCGAAAACATGACAAGAATCAGACCAATGTATAAAACAATATTGCTCATGACCTGAATCAAGCTCTCGTTAAAGGCTTGGAGGATATTATCCAAATCACTGGTAAAACGAGACAGGATATCGCCATCTTGTCGGCGGTCAAAGAAAGAAACCGTCAAGCGAGCAAGCTTACCGAAGAGGCCTTTGCGCATCTCGTTGGTCGACTCTGCAATCACGCGCGTCATGAGACACATGTATATGACACTGGAGATAAAGAGAACCAAAACCAGCAGGCCAAGATTGACCATGATTCCTGATAGGCTTTGCCAAACAAGTTCTGGATTGCCATCTTGATAAGCTTGAACTAAATTAGCTAGCTGCGTCACCGCTTGACCAGAAAAGACTGGAAAGAGAGCTTGGGCAAGAGTCGCCAGAATAATCATCAGGATGACGACTACAAATGATAGCTTATAGACTTTAAAATAATTCCAAAAAAATTGAACTGTCTTCATTTTACTCCTCCTTTCCTTTCTGTGTTTCATAGATTTCACGGTAAACGGCATTGTTGGCAACCAAGTCTGCATGCGTGCCTTGACCAATCAATCGTCCTTGATCTAGAACCAAGATTTTATCTGCATGGACAACCGAGCTAATCTTTTGCGCGATGATAATGGTTGTCGTCCCCTTCAAGTCCTTATTCAAGGCTTCTTGAACTAGGCGCTCTGACTTAGCATCCAAGGCTGAGGTAGAATCATCAAAAATCAGAATACGTGGATTGCTGACAATTCCACGAGCAATCGACATCCTTTGTTTTTGCCCACCAGAGAAATTGGTTCCCCGTTCCTCAACTGGACTTTCAAAGGTTTTCTCCATACGATGAATGAATTCACTGGCTTGGGCAATATTGGCTGCGCGCTCCATTTCAAATAGAGTAGCATCTCCCTTACCCTGTCTCAAGTTATCTGCAATCGTTCCACTGAAGAGAATGGCACGTTGAAGAACGATAGAGACAGCTTTACGCAGGGTCCCTTCACTCACTTCTCGAATATCCTTGCCTCCAATTTTGATGGCCCCTTCCTGTGGGTCAAAAAGACGTGGAATCAATTGAGCCAAGGTTGATTTTCCTGCACCAGTTGCTCCAACGACACCAACCATTTGACCAGGATCGATGGTAAAGCTCACATCTTTCAGCATCGGTTCCTTGTCCATTGGATAGGTAAAGGTTACATTTTCAAAGCTAAGACTGCCGACCAACTCTTCATCTGGCACATCCTTGAAGGTCATAGCTGGCTCTGCGTCAAGAATTTCTCGAATACGACGCATAGAAATCATGGCACGACTGACAGAATTTCCCAAAAATCCAACCATAACAATGGTAAAGATAATCTGGCTTAGGTAATTGACAAAGGAAGCAATGGAACCAACAACTGATGGATCCGACTGAACCATCCCTGCAACTAGCCAAATAGAGAGGAATACCGCCCCATAACCGACCAACATCATGAAAGGTTCCACTACTGAAAAGGCATACCCAATGTAAAGATTTTGACCGAGTAGCTCGTCTGAAACCTCCGTAAACTTAGCAAACTGCTCTTTTTCTTGGACAAAGGACTTGACCACGCGAACGCCACGCAGATTTTCCTTGGCAATGGCATTGATACGCTCAAGAAGGGTTTGAAACTTGGCAAAACGAGGCCCCATCATTCCCATCATGACGGCAGTCAAACCAAAAATCAAGACTACCATGAGAACAATCACCCACCACAGAGAAGGAAGGGTTTGAACCGCCAGGATAAAGGAACCGATGAACAAGAGGGGAAGTCTGAAAAGAATTTGGAAGGTCATCATGACCACGTTCTGAATCTGGTTGATATCATTTGTCATGCGAACGACTAGATTTCCCGCATTAAATTGTTCAATATTGGCATAAGAAAAGGTTTGGATTTTACGGAAGGCATCCTCTCGAAGGTCGGATGAAACTCCTTGGGCAATATAGGCTGCGAGGACAACATTGAGCCCACCAGCAACCAGACCGACCAAGGCCACACCAATCAACCAAGCCCCGATACTATAAATAGCTTCATATTTTCCAGCAAGGAGGGCGTCTAACACTTCCTGCAGATAACGCGGTTGCAGAAGTGAACTAGCAACCATCAAGCCTGTCATCAGGAGCGAAGCTAAGGCCTGCCACTTGTAGGTTTTTATTTTCTGAATCAGCATACTTTCTCCTTAAAAAATAGACAAAAGGGAGCGACAATGTGTCAGCTCCTTCTCATTCTGTTTGTGTGATGCTATTCTAGCAAAAAAGTGGGAACTTGTCAAAGAAGTCTCCTTGATACAGCTAGATTAACTAGTGAGTCTTGGTTTTATAGTTTCTGTTTTAACTCGACTAAGACATTCATAGCCTGCATAGGTGTCATATTGTAAACATCCAGTTTAGACAATTCTGCTAAAATAGGATGCTCTTCGGGTGTATCAAAGAGTGAAATCTGTTCAGTGACATCACTTGTTTGCCTCATAGGAACTGGACTTTCTGTACCTTGATTCTCTAACTGAGTCAAAATCTTGTCCGCCCTTGCTAAAAGGTCTGCTGGCAAGCCAGCAATCTTGGCAACATGGATACCGTAGGATTTATCAGCTGGACCTGGTTCAATCTTGTGAAGGAAGGTGACCTGCCCATCCTGCTCCAAAGTTGCTACGTGGACATTGACCAAGTGTTCCAAGCTAGACTCCAGACTAGTCAACTCATGGTAGTGGGTCGCAAAGAGGGTCTTGGCTCCGATATGCTCATGGATGTATTCGATGATGGACTGAGCAAGAGCCATCCCATCATAAGTTGCAGTTCCACGACCTAACTCATCAAAGAGAATCAAGGAATTTTTGGTTGCATGCGAAATGGCATTATTGGCCTCCATCATCTCCACCATGAAGGTTGACTGACCCGAAACCAAGTCATCTGCTGCTCCGATACGGGTAAAAATCGCATCAAAAATCGGTAAATAGGCGCTTTCTGCCGGTACATAGGAACCCATCTGGGCCATTATCGCCATCATGGCTAACTGACGCATATAGGTTGACTTCCCGCTCATGTTGGGCCCTGTAATCAGTTGAATACTGGTATCTTCTGCCATCTGAATCGTATTGGGAATATAGGTCTGAGCCCCCATAACCTTTTCAACGACAGCATGGCGCCCTTTCTGGATATCAATTCGCGAATCATCTCCGAATTCAGGTCGAATCAAATGCTGGGTTTCCGCAACAATTGCGAGACTTTGCAGGACATCAACCGTCGCAATTCCTTGAGCTAGAGCCTGCAAACGCTGGATGTATTTGCTGACTTCCTCACGAATACGCATAAAGATTTCGTACTCTAGGTTGGCTGACTTCTCACGCGCCTCCAGCATATCTCCCTCGATACGGGCTAATTCTTCGGTTCCAAAGCGTTCCGAGTTTTTCAGCGTCGCCTTACGGAAAAAATGGGCTGGCACATTTCCCAGTTGCGAATTGGTCACATGGAAATAGTAACCATCCTTTTTATTGTAGTCAATCTTGAGCGTGCTGATGCCAGAGTTTCCTCGCTCCTTAGCCTCAATTTCAGCAATCCAACCAGTCCCTTCTCTGAGAACGCGACGGTACTTGTCTAAGGTCTCATCAAATCCAGTTCGGATAATTCCCCCATCTGTAATCACATGAGGAGCTTCAGGAGCAATCGCTGCGCTAATCAAACTCTCCAACTCAGGGATTGCATCCAGTTGTGCGATGAGATAGGCTAGAGCAGGTTGCTCCATCCCTTCTAAAATCGCACGAATCCGTGGCACACTAGACAAGGTAGTCGCCAACTGCAAGAGATCCTTTGGGTTGGTCTTGCCAAAAGAAACACGACTAGCCAAACGTTCGATGTCATAAACACCCTTGAGACTGTCTGTCAAATCACTACGCTCAAAGAAATGGTCGAGAAAGACCTGCACCACTTCCTGACGTTGGATAATTCGTTCCTTATCAATCATGGGACGATGAATCCAAGAACGCAAGAGACGCATACCCATGGCTGTTTTGGTTTCATCCAAAAGCCAGAAAAGACTGCCTTGCTTCTTGCCTGAACGAGCATTCTCAACCAAATCCAGACTAGCCTTGGTCGCGTAATCCATCTGCAAGTAATCCTTGATTTCATAGCGGATAACAGGTTTGAGGTGGTTCAATTCCCTCATCTGAGTCCGATGAACATACTGGAGTAGCTTACTAGATGCCGCTTGCTCCACAGCTGCCAATCGTGAATCCAGTAAATGAAGGTCTTCAAAGCCTTCTTTTTCATAGGAAAGTACCAGATTCATCTGGCGACTAAGGATTTGTTCCTCTTCCTCAGACAAGTCATAGCCCAGCACCACTTCGCGCGCCTTGAGATTACGGATTTCCCCACAAACCAGTGTGAAATCCAAAAGACCTGTCACATAAAAGTCCCCCGTCACCAGGTCCATATAAGCTAGGCCAAATTGATTGCCAGCACGGTCTATGGCAACCAAAAAATTATTCTGACTGTCCGGCTTACTGCTATCGACCACTGTCCCTGGCGTAATGACCTGAACAACCTCTCGTTTCACAACCCCAACTGCTTGTTTAGGATCTTCCATCTGCTCTGCGATAGCCACCTTATAGCCCTGCTCAATCAAGACATCAATATACTGTTGGGCAGAATGATAGGGAACACCCGCCATAGGAATCGGATTGTCGGCATTCTTGTTGCGACTCGTTAAGGAAATTTCCAGAATCTGCGCAGCATTGACCGCATCCTCATAAAATAATTCATAAAAATCACCCATACGAAAGAGCAAAAAAGCATCTGGATATTGCTTTTTAATCTCCACATACTGTTGCATGCCGGGTGATAGCTTTTCTGTCGCCATTTTCCGTCTCTCCTTGTCAAAAATAAGTCTTGAGAGCAACTCCCAAGACCTTACTTATCTTTCATCAAATCTAGCAAACGATCTTCCATGAGTTTGGCAACGTGCTGGTCTCGACAAATGACCAATAAGGTATTGGCACCAGCAACTGTTCCTAAAATCCATTCATCCTTGTTTGCATCTACAATATTTGCCAAAACAGAAGCTTCTCCCAATTTGGTATGAAGCACCAAGGTAAACTCTGCTCTTGCAACACCTTCTAAATGATGAGACAAAAATTCCACCAAATCAATCTTTTCTGTCTCATTTGCTAGTACATAATACACCATATCATTTTTCTTGACCTTGGTCAAGCCGATTTCGCGCAAATCACGAGACAGGGTTGTCTGCGTCACAAAAACATTGTGCGCCTCCAACCGATCTTGAATTTCTTTTTGTGTACTTAATTTCTCCTCAGTAATCATTTTTTTTATTAACTGATGACGATCTCTTTTTCTCATAAAATCCTCTTATGTGAATATTTATAACTATTTTTATAACTATATTATACCAAAAAAATAGGAGATTTCAAAAATTTTTTCTTCTTTCTTTAAAATTGTGATAAAATAGTAGAAAAGTCCAAAAAGGAGCTCTTAATGAATACAAAAGAATTGATTGCTAGCGAATTGGCTAGCGTCATTGATAGCCTGGACCAAGAGGCTATTTTAAATTTACTGGAAACCCCTAAAAACTCAGAAATGGGAGACATTGCTTTCCCTGCTTTTTCTCTTGCAAAAGTCGAACGTAAAGCACCTCAAATGATTGCGGCTGAACTGGCTGAAAAAATTAACAGCCAAGCCTTTGAAAAGGTTGTTGCAACAGGACCTTACGTCAACTTTTTCCTTGATAAATCTGCCATTTCTGCTCAAGTATTGCAAGCTGTTATCACTGAAAAAGAACACTATGCTGATCAAACTATTGGCAAACAAGAAAATGTTGTTATCGATATGTCTAGTCCCAATATCGCTAAGCCATTCTCTATTGGCCACCTACGCTCAACTGTTATCGGAGATAGCTTGTCACATATTTTCCAAAAAATCGGTTATCAAACAGTCAAGGTCAACCACTTGGGAGACTGGGGTAAACAGTTTGGGATGTTGATTGTTGCCTACAAAAAATGGGGCGACGAAGAAGCTGTAAAAGCTCATCCAATTGATGAACTTCTTAAACTCTATGTCCGCATCAATGCTGAGGCTGAAAATGACCCTAGCTTGGATGAAGAAGCACGCGAATGGTTCCGTAAACTGGAAAATGGAGATGAGGAAGCCCTCGCTCTCTGGCAATGGTTCCGTGATGAAAGTTTGGTGGAATTTAACCGCCTTTACAATGAATTGCAGGTTGATTTTGACAGCTATAACGGAGAAGCCTTCTACAACGATAAGATGGATGCAGTTGTAGACATTCTTTCTGAAAAAGGCCTTCTTGTTGAATCAGAAGGTGCCCAAGTTGTGAATCTTGAGAAATATGGAATTGAACATCCAGCCCTTATCAAAAAATCTGATGGTGCAACTCTCTATATCACACGTGACTTGGCTGCAGCCCTTTACCGTAAAAACGAATACCAATTTGCTAAATCTATCTACGTAGTTGGTCAAGAGCAATCTGCCCACTTTAAACAGCTCAAAGCTGTCTTGCAAGAGATGGGCTACGATTGGAGTGACGACATTACTCATGTTCCTTTTGGTTTGGTTACAAAAGAAGGGAAAAAACTCTCTACCCGTAAAGGGAATGTCATCTTGCTAGAGCCCACTGTTGCAGAGGCTATTAGTCGTGCAAAAGCCCAAATTGAAACAAAAAATCCTGAATTGGAAAATAAAGATCAGGTAGCACATGCTGTTGGGGTTGGAGCCATTAAGTTCTATGACCTCAAGACTGACCGTACAAACGGATATGACTTCGACTTAGAGGCCATGGTATCCTTCGAGGGTGAAACTGGACCTTATGTTCAATACGCCTACGTTCGTATCCAATCGATCTTACGCAAAGCGGATTTCAAACCAGAAACAGCTGGCAACTATAGCTTGAATGATGCTGAAAGCTGGGAAATCATTAAACTCATTCAAGACTTCCCACGTATTATCAACCGTGCGGCAGATAACTTTGAACCTTCTATCATTGCTAAATTTGCAATTAACCTAGCTCAATCCTTTAACAAATACTATGCACATACACGTATCTTGGATGAAAGCCCAGAACGCGACAGCCGTCTAGCCCTCAGCTACGCAACCGCAGTCGTTCTCAAAGAAGCCCTTCGCTTGCTTGGAGTAGAAGCGCCAGAGAAGATGTGATTCAGTACTAACAATTGGAACTAAAGTTCCTAATTGTTAGACGCTAGCCGCGTATGTGCGGACTAGCTAACTGCTTCACTAGTCATGGTCTCTAAATATAATCGATTTAGAGACCATGACGTCGTAACTATGGCGATTTGCCTAATCGCTTTACTAATTCACCAAACCAAATAATATCGATTTGGTTTGGTTCATGTCGTAATCTTTTAATCACTTTATTGTAAAGTAGTCTAAGCAACTAACGCCAAATCCTATTCGGACTTTGGCTAGGCGCTTCACTAGTTTTAGGACATAAATATGATCGATTTATGTCCTAAAACGTCGTAATCTTAAAGTTATTGGAACTAAAGTTCCTAATTGTTAGACGCTAGCCGCGTATGTGCGGACTAGCTAACTGCTTCACTAGTCATGGTCTCTAAATATAATCGATTTAGAGACCATGACGTCGTAACCAGAGATACTTGCCTAAACACTTTACTAATTCACCAAACTAAATAATATCGATTTGGTTTGTTTCATGTCGTAATCTTTTAATTACTTGATTGTTAAGCAATCTAAGTAACTAACGCCAAATCCTATTCGGACTTTGGCTAGGCGCTTCACTAGTTTTAGGACATAAATATGATCGATTTATGTCCTAAAACGTCGTAATCTTAAAGTTATTGGAACTAAAGTTCCTAATTGTTGGACGTTAGTCGCTTATATGCGGACTAGCTAACTGCTTCACTAGTCATGGTCTCTAAATATAATCGATTTAGAGACCATGACGTCGTAACCAGAGATACTTGCCTAAACACTTTACTAATTCACCAAACTAAATAATATCGATTTGGTTTGTTTCATGTCGTAATCTTTTAATTACTTGATTGTTAAGCAATCTAAGTAACTAACGCCAAATCCTATCAGGGATTTGGCTAGGCGCTTCACTAGTTTTAGGACATAAATATGATCGATTTATGTCCTAAAACGTCGTAATCTTAAAGTTATTGGAACTAAAGTTCCTAATTGTTAGACGCTAGCCGCGTATGTGCGGACTAGCTAACTGCTTCACTAGTCATGGTCTCTAAATATAATCGATTTAGAGACCATGACGTCGTAACTATGGCGATTTGCCTAATCGCTTTACTAATTCACCTAACCAAATAATAGACTTCCTGCAAAACTAGAATCCTAGTTCATGATTGATAATACCAACAATCAAATTCATTCGTAATCCGAAGCGTTTACGATGATTTCGATAGGTTGTTGAAAATATTTTAAACGTTTTCATAGTGAAATGAAATAAGAACAGGACAAATCAATCAAGACAGTCAAATCGATTTCTAACAATGTTTTAGAAGTAGAGGTGTACTATTCTAGTTTCAATCTACTATACTTTGTCAAAAATACTCTCAACCTTGATTCTCTCCTTAGATAGCGCATGGTTACAGGCTTTCTCTTCAGCTGTTAGCGGCTTGAGTTTGCTGGATTTACGTGGAGTTTGCGCTTGAGGATATAGCTTCATGAGCCCTTGATAAGCACTGTCAGCCAAGATTTTACCAGCTTGTCCGATATTTCTGCGACTCATTTTGAACAACTTCATATCATGATAATAGTTCACAGCGATATCCAAAGAAACAATTCTCCCTTGACTTGTGACAATCGCTTGAGCCTTCATAGCGTGGCATTTCTTTTTACCAGAATCATTCGCTAATTGTTTTTTAGGGCGATGGATTTTTACTTCCGTCGCATCAATCATTACCGTGTCCTCAGAACTGAGAGAAGTTCTTGAAGTTGATAAGGATTATGCTCTGGTTTCTTGTCTTGTTGCTCCTGGTTTTGAATTTGAGGATTTTGAATTATTTGAAAGGGTAGATCTACTGGCGACCTATCTAGAGCACAAGGAGATGATTGAGCGTTTGACCAGATCCTAGTCTTGATAAGCAAATTTAATCTGATTTAGCAATGTTAGGATTTCTGATAATTGTGTTATAATGTTACCAATAGGAGATAATAGATGACAAAACAAGTCTTATTAGTGGATGATGAAGAACACATTCTGAGATTGCTTGACTACCATTTAAGTAAGGAAGGCTTTTCTACTCAATTGGTAACAAATGGACGGAAGGCCTTAGCTTTGGCAGAAACAGAACCCTTTGATTTTATCTTGCTTGATATCATGTTACCACAATTAGATGGCATAGAAGTTTGTAAGCGGCTGAGAGCCAAAGGCGTCAAAACTCCAATTATGATGGTTTCTGCGAAAAGTGATGAATTTGATAAGGTTTTGGCCTTGGAATTAGGGGCTGATGACTACCTGACCAAGCCTTTTAGCCCTAGAGAATTGCTGGCGCGTGTCAAGGCTGTCCTCAGGCGAACTAAAGGAGAACAAGAAGGAGATGATTCAGATAATATCGCTGACGATTCTTGGCTATTTGGAACCTTGAAAGTATACCCTGAGCGTCATGAAGTCTACAAGGCGAATAAGTTACTGAGTTTGACCCCAAAAGAATTTGAACTCTTGCTCTATCTTATGAAACATCCCAACATGACACTGACTAGAGAGCGTCTTTTGGAACGTATCTGGGGGTATGACTTTGGGCAGGAAACACGTTTGGTGGACGTTCATATTGGTAAGTTGAGGGAAAAAATTGAAGACAATCCTAAAGCCCCTCAATTTATTCGAACCATTCGGGGTTATGGTTATAAGTTCAAGGAGTTATAGATGAAACGCTACCTTCAATTTTGGCTAGTCAATCTAAGTGTTAGCCTCATTCTGATTGCAGGGATGGCATTAACTTGGATCAGTAAAGGCATCGGTCTCTTTCTTCTAGCCCTTTCTTTGGGACTAGGTAGCTACTGGCTCTTTTGCCTTTGGAAATGGGAAGTTGCTTTTGAGACCTTGCACCAACCTCTCTTGACCAGTAGTGAATACTTTTTAGAAAAAGGGCAAGAAGACTTAAAGTCTTTGGCTCAGTATGTGTCTGGCCTAAAAACCAAAGTCTCCCAACAGGATCAGCAATACAAGGACCTAGCCGAAACAATGGAGGTTCTTCTGTCGCACCTAACCATGGGGACGTTTTTAGTTTCCGCTCAAGGTCAGATGTTATTATCCAGTCGCTCTCTGCCTCATTATTTTCCCGATGTGGACGGCGACATAAGTTCACTTGATGACCTCAAACGGATGGATATTCGGAATTTAGTTCACCAAGCCTTTGATCAAAAAACAAGGTTAAAACAAGAAGTAAGTGGGTTTCATGAGGGTGACTTGATTTTAGAAGTGACAGCAGTTCCCGTTTTTAGCCCCACCCAATCTGTGGAAGCTGTGCTCGTCTTGCTATATGATTTAACAACGATTAGAACTTATGAAAAGTTAAATTTAGCCTTTGTTTCAAATGCCTCCCATGAATTGAGGACACCAGTTACTTCGATTAAGGGCTTTGCTGAAACCATTAAGGGGATGTCAGTTGAAGAAGAAGCGCTCAAGGATGACTTTCTAGACATTATTTACAAAGAAAGCTTGCGTCTTGAGCATATTGTTGAGCATCTTCTTACCTTATCTAAGGCTCAACAAATGCCTGTACAATGGACGACCCTTTCTTTGGCAGAATTTGTACAGGATTTGACTCAAAGCTTGCAACCTCAGCTCAAGAAGAAGGATTTACAGCTAAAGGTGCAGGTGCCAGATGATGTCACCCTCGTATCAGATAGTCAATTACTTTCCCAAATCTTACTCAATCTTTTAACCAATGCCATCCGTTACACTGAACAAGGGGGAAAAATTGAGGTCAAGACCCAAAAGGTGAACGAAGGCATTAAGATTTCTGTGTCAGATACAGGGATTGGTATTAGTCAATTAGAGCAGGATCGTATTTTTGAACGTTTTTACCGAGTTAATAAAGGTCGAAGCAGACAAACTGGTGGCACTGGTCTTGGCCTTGCTATTGTCAAAGAACTTAGTCAATTATTAGGTGGCCAAGTCACGGTGACGAGTCAGCTTGGCAGAGGCAGTTGCTTCACGATTTTTCTTCCTAACCAATCTTTCGCACAGGACTAATAATTTTTAAAGCTATTTTTAGGAGCAGCCACTTTTCAAAAGTGGCTTTTTTGATTCTTTACACAATCTTTACATGAATCAGGGATAAACCTTTACAAAGACTTGTTAGACTATAAGTGTAGTAATCCTACACAAGAAAAATACATAGAAATAAAGGTGATTATTATGAAATTCAAAAAAATGCTTACTCTTGCAGCCATTGGCTTATCAGGATTTGGGCTTGTTGCCTGTGGCAATCAGTCATCTGCTTCCAAACAGTCAGCTTCAGAAACGATTGAGGTGATTTCACGAGAAAATGGCTCTGGAACACGGGGTGCCTTCACAGAAATCACAGGGATTCTCAAAAAAGACGGTGATAAAAAAATTGACAACACTGCCAAAACAGCTGTGATTCAAAATAGCACAGAAGGTGTTCTCTCAGCAGTTCAAGGGAATGCTAATGCTATCGGCTACATCTCCTTGGGATCTTTAACGAAATCTGTCAAGGCTTTAGAGATTGATGGTATCAAGGCTAGTCGAGACACAGTTTTAGATGGTAAATACCCTCTTCAACGTCCCTTCAACATTGTTTGGTCTTCTAATCTTTCCAAGCTAGGTCAAGATTTTATCAGCTTTATCCACTCCAAACAAGGTCAACAAGTGGTCACAGATAATAAATTTATTGAAGCTAAAACCGAAACCACAGAATATACAAGCCAACACTTATCAGGCAAGTTGTCTGTTGTAGGTTCCACTTCAGTATCTCCTTTAATGGAAAAATTAGCAGAAGCTTATAAAAAAGAAAATCCAGAAGTTACGATTGATATTACCTCTAATGGGTCTTCAGCAGGTATTACCGCTGTTAAGGAGAAAACCGCTGATATTGGTATGGTTTCTAGGGAATTAACTCCTGAAGAAGGTAAGAGTCTCAGCCATGATGCTATTGCTTTAGACGGTATTGCTGTTGTGGTCAATAATGACAATAAGGCAAGCCAAGTCAGTATGGCTGAACTTGCAGACGTTTTTAGTGGCAAATTAACCACCTGGGACAAGATTAAATAAAATGTTTGCTCCATAAATCTCTAAAGAGATGCAGACGTTTCATCGTACAATAAGATAAAGAAGGCAAGTAGGGAGGTGTCGTATCTCCCTTACTTTCTTCACTAGAAAGGACAAGATGTGACAAAACAAGCCTTCAAAGAAGCAGTTTTTAGGGCAATTTTTTTCATGAGTGCAACAGTAGCTGTTGTAGCTATTTTGCTAATCTGTTTCTTTATTTTTAGTAATGGCTTACCTTTCATGGCTAACTACGGCTTTGCCCGTTTTTTATTAGGCAGTGATTGGTCGCCAACGAACATTCCGGCAAGCTATGGTATTTTACCAATGATCGTTGGTTCCTTATTAATTACCTTAGGAGCGATTGTGATTGGGGTGCCAACAGGCATCTTGACATCGGTGTTTATGGTTTATTATTGTCCAAAGCCCGTCTATGGCTTCTTAAAATCAGCTATCAACTTGATGGCGGCCATTCCATCTATTGTTTATGGTTTTTTCGGCCTACAATTATTGGTGCCTTGGATTAGAACCTTTTTAGGAAATGGCATGAGTGTCCTAACCGCTTCGTTACTATTAGGAATAATGATTTTGCCAACCATTATCAGTTTGTCAGAATCTGCTATCCGAACAGTTCCCAAAACGTATTATTCTGGTAGCTTGGCTCTAGGAGCTAGTCATGAACGGAGTATTTTTAGTGTCATCTTGCCAGCTGCGAGATCTGGTATTTTATCAGCAGTTATTTTAGGAATCGGTCGCGCAGTAGGTGAAACCATGGCAGTTATTTTGGTGGCAGGCAACCAGCCGATTATTCCAAGTGGGCTCTTTTCAGGAACCAGAACCTTAACAACCAATATTGTTCTGGAAATGGCTTACGCATCAGGTCAGCATAGGGAAGCCCTTATTGCAACCTCAGCAGTTCTCTTTTTCCTTATTCTCTTGATTAATGCCTACTTTGCCTACTTGAAAGGAAAATCATCTTATGAGTAAATACCTGCTAAAACTTCTCGTTTATTGTTTTTCAGCTTTAACCTTTGGCTCTCTCTTTTTAATCATTGGTTTTATCCTCATCAAAGGCTTACCTCATCTAAGTCTATCCCTCTTTTCTTGGACTTATACTTCTGAGAACATTTCCCTTATGCCAGCGATTATTTCCACCGTTATTCTGGTCTTTGGTGCTCTTCTTTTAGCCTTGCCCATAGGGATTTTTGCTGGTTTTTATCTTGTGGAATATACAAAAAAAGATTCCCTTTGTGTTAAAATCATGCGATTGGCCTCAGATACCTTGTCTGGGATTCCTTCCATTGTTTTTGGTCTGTTTGGCATGCTCTTCTTTGTAGTCTTCTTAGGTTTTCAATACTCTCTGTTATCAGGAATCTTAACCTCAGTCATCATGGTGTTGCCAGTCATTATTCGCTCAACAGAAGAAGCCCTTTTATCTGTTAGTGATAGCATGCGTCAAGCAAGTTATGGACTTGGGGCAGGTAAGTTACGGACTGTTTTTAGAATTGTTCTACCAGTTGCCATGCCAGGTATTTTAGCTGGAGTGATACTAGCTATTGGCCGTATCGTTGGTGAGACAGCTGCCCTCATGTATACATTAGGTACCTCTACCAATACGCCAAGTAGTCTCATGTCTTCAGGTCGTTCTCTAGCCCTGCATATGTATATGCTGTCAAGTGAGGGGCTACATGTCAATGAAGCCTATGCTACCGGTGTGATTTTGATTATTACTGTTTTAATGATAAATACTCTATCAAGCTTATTATCTCGAAAACTTGTGAAAGGAGCTTCCTAGTATGGGAACATTTTCAGTCAGACACCTAGACTTATTTTACGGGGACTTTCAAGCCTTAAAAAATATTTCGATTCAATTACCAGAAAGACAGATTACTGCCTTGATAGGCCCATCTGGTTGTGGTAAATCAACTTTTCTAAAAACCCTTAATCGGATGAACGATTTGGTTCCTTCTTGCCATATTGAAGGCCAAGTCCTCTTAGATGAGCAAGATATTTATAGTAGCAAATTCAACCTTAATCAGCTACGTAAGCGTGTAGGGATGGTTTTCCAACAGCCTAATCCCTTTGCCATGTCTATCTATGATAACGTGGCTTATGGCCCAAGGACACATGGTATTCGAGACAAAAAACAATTAGATGCCTTAGTGGAAAAATCTTTAAAAGGGGCAGCCATTTGGGACGAAGTCAAAGATAATCTTAAAAAGAGTGCCATGTCCTTATCAGGCGGTCAGCAGCAACGCCTTTGCATTGCGCGAGCTTTAGCAGTAGAACCTGATATTCTGTTAATGGATGAGCCTACTTCAGCCTTAGACCCTATCTCCACTTTAAAAATTGAAGACCTCATTCAGCAACTAAAAAAGGATTATACGATTATCATTGTTACCCATAACATGCAACAAGCTTCACGTATTTCAGATAAAACTGCTTTTTTCTTAACAGGAGAAATTTGCGAATTTGGAGATACCGTTGACGTGTTTACCAATCCAAAAGATCAGCGCACAGAAGACTATATTTCAGGACGGTTCGGATAAGGAAGGAAAAACCTATGAGAAATCAATTTGATTTAGAATTGCATGAATTAGAACAATCCTTTTTAGGACTAGGACAACTTGTCCTTGAAACAGCTTCAAAAGCCTTACTGGCCTTAGACTCCAAAGACAAGGAGATGGCAGAGCTAATTATCAATAAGGATCATGCTATCAACCAAAGTCAAAGCGCTATCGAATCGGCCTGTGCCCGTTTGTTAGCCTTGCAGCAGCCACAAGTGTCTGACCTTCGATTTGTGATTAGCATCATGTCTTCTTGTTCAGACCTTGAACGTATGGGAGACCATATGGCAGGCATTGCCAAAGCTGTTTTGCAACTAAAAGAAAATCAACTAGCCCCTGGCGAAGAACAGTTACACCAAATGGGTAAATTATCCCTCAGCATGCTGGCCGATTTATTGGTTGCCTTTCCTTTGCACCAAGCCTCAAAAGCTATTAGTATTGCTCAAAAAGATGAACAGATTGACCAATATTATTATGCCTTATCAAAGGAAATCATTGGACTTATGAAAGACCAAGAAACCTCAATTCCCAATGGAACTCAATACCTTTATATCATAGGACATCTGGAACGCTTCGCTGATTACATTGCTAACATTTGTGAACGCCTAGTCTACCTAGAAACAGGAGAACTAGTGGATTTGAATTAATTCAACTAATCCTTAAAAGAGAAGAGTACGATTAAGTGCTCTTTTTTATGGTTGTAAAAAAGTTCATCTGAACAATTTAAGCAGTGTAGATAGTGAGGAGCTGTTTCAATTCTATCGTGAACGAGGGAATGCTGAAAACTTTATCAAAGAAAGGAAAGCAGGATTCTTTGGGGATAAAACAGATAGTTCGACCATGATTAAGAATGAAGTACGTATGATGATGGGCTGTCTGGCTTATAATCTCTACCTCTTTTTAAAGCAGCTAGCTGATGATGAAGTAAAGTCCTTGACTATCAAGCGTTTTCGACCTCTCTTCCTTCATATTGCCGGAAAATATGTCTCTACTGCTAGACGACATATTCTCAAATTCTCAAGTCTATACGCCTATTCAAAACAGTTTCAAGCCTTATTTGATACAATCTGCCAGATAAATCTGATACTCCCTATTCCATATAGAGCTAGAGGGCAGGGGAAAACATGCCTAACAATAAGTCACCTTATTTTAGAAATCGCGCATCAAACCAAGGGAGGAGTCTGCCCTTTTTTAGGAAAAAATCAAGACAAATCTCCTCAATCATGTCTCAAATATTAGAAATCAAGCAAAATCACCAGAAGGACAGTAGTTTAACTAGCTTTTCTGGTGATTTTTGAACTGTGTAGTTCGTTAGTGCCAGATATGAATAATTTGGGATGATAAATCTTTCTTCCTCAGGTAGCCTATCATAATACTCTTCAAAAATCTTATCAAAAACACTCTCTTTCTTTTGGGCGATAGTTTCATCTTCGTATGTAGGAGTCCTCATCAAGAAATACTTCAATTCTAGGTATTCCTTATCCAACTCTATATAACTTGGCATCAACTTGTAATCTTCAACCCCCAAACGTTCAGCGATATATTTTAACTTTGTTAGTGTTGGTCTGGATTCTCCATTTTCAATTCTAATTAATTGACGGATACTTCATTCAGACTCATCGCCACAAAATTCTGAACTACTGATTTTTTTAGCCAAACGTAATCTTTTAATTTTTTCGCCAAACTCTCGCAAGCTACAAGAACCTCCTGAGTTGTTTACCTCTATTATAAGCATATACTGAATCAAACTATCTATCAGATTTCTTCTCACTTTAACTAAAGACTGAGAGTTTAATACTAGCCCCGGTTTTTGTGTATTTTTGAAGTCACAAAGACACCACTTCCCAGCAATGCAAGTGCAAAATCCTCTAGAATATGATAGAATAAGAGAAAGGACTCTATTAAGGAGGAAATCATGAAAAAACAAACCGTCGCCGTCTTGGGGCCTGGTTCCTGGGGAACTGCCCTTTCACAAGTCTTAAATGACAATGGACACGAGGTACGTATTTGGGGAAATCTTCCCGAACAAATCAATGAAATTAATACCTACCATACTAACAAGCACTACTTTAAAGATGTCGTTCTAGATGAAAATATCATTGCCTACACCGACTTAGCAGAGGCACTGAGAGATGTGGATGCGATTTTGTTTGTTGTCCCAACAAAAGTGACACGACTTGTTGCCCAACAAGTTGCACAAACCTTGGACCATAAGGTTATCATCATGCACGCATCAAAGGGATTAGAACCTGATAGCCATAAACGATTATCAACCATCCTTGAAGAAGAAATTCCTGAACATCTCCGCAGTGATATTGTCGTTGTTTCAGGTCCTAGTCATGCAGAAGAGACCATTGTGCGTGACCTGACTTTAATCACTGCTGCTTCTAAAGATTTACACACAGCTCAATACGTTCAGGAGCTATTTAGTAATCACTACTTCCGACTTTATACCAATACGGATGTTATCGGGGTCGAAACCGCTGGTGCTCTTAAAAATATTATCGCTGTCGGTGCCGGAGCTTTACATGGTTTGGGATTTGGTGACAACGCTAAGGCAGCCATCATCGCTCGAGGCTTGGCAGAAATCACCCGCCTAGGGGTAGCACTCGGGGCTAATCCACTGACCTATAGCGGCTTATCTGGTATGGGAGATTTGATCGTAACAGGAACCTCCATCCACTCTCGTAACTGGAGAGCCGGAGATGCTCTTGGTCGTGGAGAATCCCTAGCTGATATCGAAGCCAATATGGGCATGGTGATTGAAGGAATTTCAACGACTCGAGCAGCCTATGAGCTAGCGCAAGAACTTGGAGTCTATATGCCGATTACGCATGCCATTTACCAAGTTATTTACCAAGGAACCAATATCAAAGATGCCATTTATAATATCATGAACAATGAATTTAAAGCAGAAAATGAGTGGTCTTAACCCTCTAGAGAAAGGATTCTTATGGCACTGAAAGTTAGAAAAGCAGTCATTCCTGCCGCTGGACTAGGAACTCGATTTTTACCAGCAACCAAGGCCCTTGCTAAAGAAATGTTGCCAATTGTAGACAAACCAACTATCCAGTTTATCGTGGAAGAAGCTCTCAAATCAGGTATTGAAGATATTCTGGTTGTCACTGGTAAATCAAAACGCTCTATTGAGGACCACTTTGATTCAAATTTTGAGCTTGAGTACAACCTCAAAGAAAAAGGTAAAACAGATCTGTTAAAATTAGTAGATGAAGCAACTGGCATGCGCCTTCATTTCATCCGCCAAACTCACCCTCGTGGTCTTGGAGATGCTGTCCTACAAGCCAAAGCTTTTGTAGGGAATGAGCCCTTCGTTGTTATGCTGGGTGATGACCTTATGGACATCACAGATGAGAACGCCGTTCCTTTGACAAAACAACTGATGAAGGATTACGAAAAGACACACGCATCAACCATTGCTGTCATGCCCGTACCACACGAAGACGTTTCATCATATGGAGTCATTGCTCCTCAAGGTGAAGGAATCAACGGACTCTATAGCGTTGAAACTTTCGTTGAAAAACCAGCGACCGAAGATGCACCAAGTGATTTTGCAATCATCGGTCGCTATCTACTCACACCTGAGATTTTTGATATCCTCGAAAAGCAAGCTCCTGGTGCTGGAAATGAAATCCAACTTACTGATGCTATTGATACGCTCAATAAAACACAGCGTGTTTTTGCCCGTGAATTTACAGGAGCTCGTTACGACGTTGGGGATAAGTTTGGATTTATGAAAACATCTATTGACTACGCCCTCAAACATCCACAAGTCAAAGATGACTTAAAAGATTACCTCATCCAACTGGGAAAAGAATTGGCTGAGAAGGAATAATACTCTTCGAAAATCTCTTCAAACCACGTTAGCTTCACCTTGCCGTACTCAAGTATAGCCTGCGGTTAGCTTCCTAGTTTGCTCTTTGATTTTCATTGAGTATAAAATAAAAAAAGATAAGGTTCAAAAAATGCCTTATCTTTTTTCATTTCACAAATTTTCATCCCATTCCCTTGTAGAGAAGTAAGACTGCGAGTCCTACGAACAAGACTAACGCTACCAGTCTCTGACTAGCACTATACATCCGTCTTTCTCCTCTAACTGGAAAGATAATTGCTAGAAATGCACCACCAACTGCACCTCCGATATGGCCTGCTAGGCTGATTCCTGGAATCAGAACACTTCCAATAATGTTAATCACAAAAAGTGTCAGATAAGACTGTCCTAGCTGTTGGATATAAGGATTACGAGTTGCATAGCGAAGAATGATAATCGCGGCAAATAGACCATAAAGGGAGGTGGATGCACCTGCTGCTAAGGATTTGGGACTAAATACAAAAACAAAGAGATTGCCCATCATTCCTGATAAAAGATAGAGAAAAAAAAACTGCTTAGAACCGAAAATCTCCTCTACCTGCCTTCCAAGATAATAAAGTGAAAGCATATTAACAATGAAATGCTCCCACCCAATATGAACAAAAATAGCCGAAAAGAGACGCCAAATTTGCTCGGGAAAGAGGCGAATGGCAGGCCCATACATGGCTCCAAATCGAAATAGAGTATCCGCCCTGTCAAAGTTTCCTCCTGTAGTTACCAACATTAGTAGAAATACCACGGCCGTCACTAAAAGAAAGAAACTCGTCACAGGGTAACGCCTATCAAAGATTTCCTTCATCAATCAAAACCTCCTGAACAGGAATATCATGGTTTTCAGGGATAAAATCCTGAACTTGATAATGATAAACCGTACTCAAAGTATGACCAGTAAACTGTTCCAGATAGCGGTCATAATAACCTCCGCCATAGCCAATCCGATAGCCTTCCATCGTAAAAGCTAGCCCTGGGACATGAATCAAATCAATCTGAGAGGCATCTACCACTTCCAAATTTCCCTGTGGTTCCAGTAAGCCAAAGGAAGTTTTGACCAGTTGTTGCAGATCATAGACCACAAAGTCCATGCGCCCCTTGGAATAGGTTTTGGGTATCAGAACCTTCTTGCCGTCCCTCAGCGCCTGCTCAATCAATCCCTGCGTTTGAAATTCGTGCGGAAAAGAGAGATAGGTTGCGATGACCTTGGCTTCTTGGTAGAAGGGATGGTGTAAAAGCCGCTCGGTTAAAGCTTGCTCTATAGCCTGTTTTTGCTCTTGAGATATAGCCTTCATTTCTTGCAAGACTTGCTTGCGTAGTTCCGATTTCATAGACAACCCCTCTACTCTGCTGCCTTCTTTTTCAGGAAACTAGAGACCGCATCCACCCCAATAGCTAATGCTTCTTCCTTAGGAGCCATCTGAGGGTGATGAAGGGCGTAGGGACTATCGATACCCAGCCAAAACATCACGCCATCAACCTTTGAAAGGAGATAACCAAAGTCCTCGCCTGTCATAGCAGGCTCGATATCAATCAACTCAATTCCGTCTTTCTCTTCAAAAAAGTCCATTAGTTCACGCGCCAAGGCTGGATGGTTCTCAACAGGTAGGTATCCACCTTGTTTGAGTTCCACTTCGACTTCCATATCAAAGGCAGCTGCAACTCCTTCTGCAACTGTTTTGACCCGCTTTTGTACCAAGAGACTCATGTCCTGAGTCAAGGCCCGAATAGTTCCATGCAAAAAGGCTGTATCTGTGATAACATTGTTGGTTGTTCCAGCTTGGAAAACTCCAAAGGTCACCACCGCTCCCTCGATTGGGTTGACATTGCGGCTGACAACTGACTGCACCTGGGTCACAAAGTAACTAGCTGCCACCAAGGCGTCATTAGCTTCATGTGGAAAGGCTGCGTGTCCTCCTTTGCCTTTGAAACGAATCTTCACCTCGCAAGTTCCTGCAAAGAGTGTATGAGTATTGGTCGCAATCTGACCAACCTTCAAATCTGGTCGAACATGAAGCCCATAAAACTGGTCTGGCAACCAGTCTCCAAAAGCGCCATCCTCATACATGAGCATGCCACCAGCTTCATTTTCTTCAGCAGGCTGAAATAGGAAGAGTAGATTATTTTTAGGTTGTTCCTCAAGGGCGCGCTCGAGACAGCCTAAGGCAATAGTCATGTGGAAATCATGACCACAAGCGTGCATGCGACCTTGATGCTGAGAAGCAAAAGGAAGTCCTGTTTGTTCAACGATAGGCAGACCATCAATATCCGTCCGCCAACCAATAGTACGCTCTGGCTGACTTCCCTGCAAGTAAACCAAAATACCTGTCCGCCAAGTACGAACTTGAACAAACTCCTTGCCCGCAGTCAATTTCTCAATCACATCCAGCAAATAAGCATGAGTCTTGAACTCCTCCAAGCCAATCTCTGGAATCTGGTGCAAATCTCGTCTAGTCTGAATCAAATCTAACATCTATCTATCCTCCTATATAGCAGAAAGAGGCTGGAAAAAGGGTCCCGCCTCTATTTTTCTTTTACAAATTACAAGGTACGAAGCGCATCCTCTAGCGCTGTTTTTTGTTGAGTTTGGGCATCAATCTCTTTGATAATTCGAGCTGGAACACCTGCTACTACTACATTTTCTGGAACATCTTGGGTAACGATAGCTCCTGCTGCGACAACTGAACCACTACCGATTTGGACTCCTTCGATAACCACTGCATTGGCACCGATAAGAACATTGTCTCCAACACGGACTGGTTCTGCGCTAGCTGGCTCAATCACACCTGCTAAAACTGCACCTGCACCAACGTGGCTATTTTTCCCAACGATGGCACGGCCACCAAGGATAGCCCCCATGTCAATCATGGTTCCTGCACCGATTTCAGCACCGATATTGATAACAGCTCCCATCATGATAACAGCATTGTCACCAATTTCTACCTGGTCACGGATAATAGCGCCTGGCTCGATACGAGCGTTGATAGCACGTTTATCTAGCAAAGGAACTGCAGAATTGCGGGCATCTTGCTCAACAACATAGTCTTGATTTTCTACCAAACCATTGAGAAGCGGAGCCACGTCCTTCCAGTCTCCAAATAAAACATTCCCTAGTCTAACAACCGAGCTAGGTACAGCAGTTGCGAGTTGTCCCTCAAAAGTTACTTTCACACTGGTTTTCTTCTCAGCATTAGCGATAAATTGGATAATTTCTTGAGCATTCATTTTTGTAGCAGTCATAAAAAAACCTCTCATTCTTTATAATGATAACTATTCTACCAAAAAAAGCCTCAAATTTGAAGCCTTTTTGTCTGTTTTTAGGTATGATTTTTTAGGGATGTGAGATAAAACGTGCTGTCGGTAAAAGCAAACCCCTACCGATACAACCTAAAAACACTCTTCACAACTATCTCCCCGTGTTTTATTGACTATTCTAGTATAGCACACTTTTAGAATTAAGAAAAGACTTTTTATCTACTTTCTTTCGCTTCTTCTATAGACAAAAATATCATGGGTAAAATAATCAAGGCCATAGCTAGAAGGAGTGACCAATCCACTACCAGGCCTAAGAACAAAACACTCAAGAGAGCAGAAGAGAGAGGTTCACTGGCACTGATAACGGAAACCACCAAAGGAGAAACCAAGGACACCGCCTTCATGGAAATAAAAAAAGCAAAAGCCGTCCCAAAGAAAGCGATAATGAGACAAATCAAGATACTCCAAATATCAAGAGTAAAGGAAAGCTGATGCACTGGCGAGAGAACATTGCTAAATAAACCTGCCAAAATCATCCCCCACCCAACCGTGGGTACAAAACCATAGCGCTTCGCAAAAGGCTGGGGCAAGATAACATTAAACATAACACCCATAGCACTCAGTAAGCCCGTCACAAGGGCTAGTGGTGTCATGGATAACTGAGAGAGATCTCCCTTTGTCGCCATCAAGCAAACACCCAGCATAGCAATCAAAACATAGAAAATAGCACTTTTTGACGCTCGTTTTTGATAAACCAAGCGATTGTAAAAGAGGATAAAGACAGGACTGATAAACTGTAAAATAGTCGCTGTCGCTGCATTTGAGTATTCTACACAGAGATAGAAAAAATACTGGACTGAAAAAATCCCCAAAATAGCATAGGCCAAAAAGGGTAGGTAATTTTTCTTGTCTCGCCAAATATCTAGCACTTGCGATTTTAATTGTATTGCAGACCAAATGAGTACAAGACTCCCTGCTAGTGTCAATCGCATAGAGGTAATCCAGCCAGAAGACACCTGGTAATGAGTAAAGAAATACTCTCCTAGAATTCCACAGATTCCCCAGATTAAGCCGGATAGGAGCGAATAAATAGTTCCTTTAACAATCTTTTTCTGATACTGATTCATACCTTTATTGTAACACGAAAGGAAAAAAGAAAAAAGTGGCAATCCATTGATTCGCCACTTCATTTAGAGAATTATCGTCTCGCCCTTGAAGAAGAAGGTCGTGTAGCACTTGAGTTACTGCTATCGCTAGAACTACTACTTGAACTGCTGGAGCTTGATGGAGTTGGTAGACTCCTCACAATACTAGACCAAGCATTCTGATAATCCGCATCACTTCCGCCAATAGCAAAGCGATAACTTGTCGCTGGCGCTCCTGACTTATTAGCCCAATAGCTGGTAACAGTCGAACCTGTGACCTCTACTTCTTTTCCTTCAACAGAAACCTTCCCTGGTTTTTGACCTGTTGATTTCAAGACTTCCGATTTCACTACACTAGGATCTAAAGCAAAGCGCTCGTTCCCCCAAATGCTTGGGGAGGCTTTCTGAATCGCATTTACTAGATGAGCCATGTAATTAGAGTTATTAGAATAACCTGCTCTACGTGACAATGAATGATTATCATCATGCCCAATCCAGCCACCTAGGGTTAATCTAGGTGTCGAAAGCATAAGCCACATATTTTCGTCTTGGTTGGTTGTACCAGTCTTCCCAATCCAATCTGCATTAGCCAGAGTAGGATTTAAAGCAGTCAGATTCGTCTTGAAGGTTGTTGTCACACGAGAGGATAGAACTTCTCGCAACAAGCTCTGCATAATTGTCGCAGTAGCTTTTGAATAGACTTGAACCGGTTTGTCCTGATACTCATACACCACTCTACCATCTGCTGCTTCAATCTTTGAAATCACATGCTTCTGATGATAAACTCCATTATTAGCCAAGGTCTGATAGCCATTGGTATGCTGGGCAACTGTGACTTCAATACCACCACCCATTGGCAAGCTCTCAATATCGTACTCAGGAATCTCGTAGCCCATCTTTTCCATATAACCTTTGACATCCACACCCTTTTCACGGAGCATACGGTAGGTCCAGTAAGCCGGGATATTCCATGAATAGTTCAGAGCTTCTCCCAAGGTCATCATTCCTGTTCCCTTGCTATTAGCATACATAATCGGATTGCCATTGGCAAAGTTTGTTGGATAGTTAGATAGAATCGTTTCGCTTCCCATCAAGCCCTGGTCAATAGCAATACCGTAGGCCAGCAAAGGCTTGGTAGTAGAAGCTGGTGAGCGCTTAGTATCAAAGGCATGATTATTTTGATTTTCTTGATAATTGCGACCACCTACAAAGCCTAGAATAGCACCTGTTTGGTTGTCCATCAAGACATTTCCTACTTCTACACGACCTGTTCCATCGTCTAAAAGATAGCCATAGTCAGCAACCGCATTTTGCATGGCAGAATGAATTTTCTGGTCTATGGTAGTAGTAATCTTATAACCACCATTTTCAATTTCCTTGGCTGCCAAATCACGATAAAACTTCTGAGTTGCCTCATTTTTCAATTCCTTAGTGGAGACATTGTCTCTCTGAGCTAGATAGTCATACATACGTTCTTGAGCTTCTGCCAAAGTTGTAAAGTATAAATAGTCTCGTGAAATTCCTGTGACCGTGCCCGATGGTAAAAAGTCCTGTTTAAGGTCATAATCCTTGTACTGAGAATACTCGTCCTTGCTTAAGGCACCTGTACGATACATACTGTAAAGAACTGCCTTAGCCCGTCTTAAGCCAATTTCTAGGTCTTCATCACTCTTCAACTCCCCAGTATTTTCATAAGGAGAGTAAGTAATGGGACTCTGTGGAAGTCCTGCTAAAAATGCTGCTTGAGGAACAGTCAACTGACTGGCATCGACACCGAAAATCCCCTCAGCCGCCTGCTGAGCTCCTGCAATATTCTGCCCCTTATTATTTCGGCCAAAGGGAGCCACATTGAGATAGGTCGTTAAAATCTCATCTTTATTCATGGCGCGTTCCAAGGCAAGAGCATCCACAATCTCTGTCGCCTTACGAGCCAAGGTCGGCGCATCCCCAACCACCTGCTGTTTAATCAGTTGCTGGGTCAAGGTTGAACCCCCACTAGAGGAACCCAAACCTACAAATTTCCCCAAGGTCGCACGAATCACCGCCTTGGGTACTACACCCTTATGTTCTTTAAAGTGTTCGTCTTCCGTCGCAATGATAGCCTTCTTCAGATTTTCCGAAATTTGCTCAGATGAGATAGAAGTGCGCAACAAATCACTCTCTATGGAAGCAATTACCGTCCCATCCGCATAGGTAATCTCTGAAATAGAAGAGATGTCCTTGACCTGATGTACCAATTCTTCTGTCTGAGGCACCCGAACCTTGTCAAATAAGGCCACTCCGTACCCCAAAGCAATCCCAGCTCCCAACATTCCTCCTAGAAAACCGAGTACAAAGAGTAAGTTAAATAAGGCTTTTATACTCAGTAAAATAGCTGGAAAAACGGCTGACTTATCTAAGGTTTTAGATTTTTTGGTACTTGAACCTTTCTTGCCAGGTCTAGCTGATTTTTTATGTTTTTGTTTTTGCTGGAAAAATTCCAGCATTTTTCGTTTTAATTCATTTAATTGATTTTGCATGGACTTCCTCACTCTATCTATTATACCACAAAAGGGAAACTTTCAATAAAATAGCCACTTTCTTCCCTATTCTGCTAGGCTATTGCCCAAGTTTGTGATACAATAGGTAGAAACAATAATTTTAAAAAGGAGAAAAGACACATGCACATTTTTGATGAGCTAAAAGAGCGTGGTTTGATTTTTCAAACGACTGATGAAGAAGCTTTGCGTAAAGCCCTAGAAGAAGGTCAAGTTTCTTATTATACTGGCTACGATCCAACTGCTGACAGCCTTCACCTAGGCCATCTTGTCGCAATCTTGACAAGTCGTCGCTTGCAACTAGCAGGTCACAAACCTTATGCGCTCGTTGGCGGTGCTACAGGTCTCATCGGAGATCCGTCCTTCAAAGATGCTGAACGTAGTCTCCAAACAAAAGACACAGTAGATGGCTGGGTCAAGTCTATCCAAGGACAACTTTCTCGTTTTCTTGACTTTGAAAATGGGGAAAACAAGGCTGTCATGGTCAACAACTACGACTGGTTTGGCAGCATCAGCTTCATTGACTTCCTCCGTGATATTGGAAAATACTTCACTGTCAACTACATGATGAGTAAGGAGTCTGTGAAAAAACGGATTGAAACAGGGATTTCTTACACTGAGTTCGCTTACCAAATCATGCAAGGGTACGACTTCTTCGTCCTTAACCAAGACCATAATGTCACTCTTCAAATCGGTGGTTCTGACCAGTGGGGAAATATGACAGCTGGTACCGAATTGCTTCGTCGTAAAGCTGACAAGACTGGACACGTTATCACAGTTCCGCTTATCACAGATGCAACTGGTAAGAAGTTTGGTAAATCAGAAGGAAACGCAGTCTGGCTCAATCCTGAAAAGACCTCTCCATACGAAATGTACCAATTCTGGATGAATGTTATGGACGCTGACGCTGTTCGCTTCTTGAAGATCTTTACTTTCTTGTCACTTGATGAGATTGAAGACATTCGTAAACAATTTGAAGCAGCGCCACACGAACGCTTGGCTCAAAAAGTCTTGGCTCGTGAAGTCGTTACACTTGTTCACGGCGAAGAAGCCTACAAAGAAGCCCTCAACATCACTGAGCAGCTCTTTGCAGGAAACATCAAAAACCTTTCTGTTAAAGAACTTAAACAAGGACTTCGTGGTGTGCCAAACTACCAAGTTCAAGCAGACGAAAACCACAATATCGTGGAACTGCTCGTGTCATCTGGTGTGGTTAACTCAAAACGCCAAGCCCGTGAAGATGTCCAAAACGGAGCTATCTACGTCAACGGCGACCGTATCCAAGACCTTGACTATGTCTTGAGTGACGCAGATAAGTTAGAGAATGAACTGACTGTTATCCGTCGTGGAAAGAAAAAATACTTTGTATTAACTTACTAAATTGTTCAACATTTACCTATAAAAAAAGGAGTTACCCTCGAGAAAGGTAACTCCTTTTTGCTGTTAATAGTCCCCACCTATCCCTTAATAGACAGGCTACGCAGTACAATACGTAAGGTTGTTAGATTATGTAAGATAGAAAGATTTGAAGGACTGAGCCAATTAAACAAGCCAAAGCCAATCAAACTACTATTTACGACAACGGTATCTTGAATATTCTTCTTGATGAGTGTTTGCAAAGATGATGATAGCCAATCCAACTCTTGGAAGAAATCCAAACGATTATCTAACAATAAGATATCACTCATCTGCTTAGAAATATCTGCACTCTCATTCATCACCACACCGATATCTGATAGGGTTAGAGCCGCTGAGTCATTCAATCCATCTCCAACCATCAAAATAGTGTGACCTGCTTTCTGTAGTTCCTCTACTAACTCAAATTTTCCATCAGGTTTCAAGTCTGTATAGACCTGATCAAAGGGCAAATCTTTGACTAATGCCTCTGTTCTAACCAAGGTGTCCCCTGTTGCCAGAATCAATTTTTTCCCTTGTGCCTTAAGTTTCTCCAAGGCTGCTTTTGCTTCTTTTCTCAAAGGAGTATGAATGCAGAACATTCCAATCAATTCATTCTGGTAGGCTAAGAATAAGAGATTGTAGTGACTCTTGTACTCTTCAATTAAAGCATTTTGTTCTGAACTGATATGAATTTGCTCATCCTGCATCAAGACATAATTTCCAATAAGAACTGGTTGACCATCGATATGGGACTTAATTCCCTTGCTTGCGATATATTGGAGTTTCCCATGCATTTCCTCATGTTCAATCCCCTCTATCTCAGCTTGCTTGACGATGGCATTAGCAATAGGATGATAAATGTGTTCCTCAAGACAGGCACTGATTCTGAGAATATCTTCCTCACTATAGTCTCCAAAAGGTAACACCTTTTCAACTATAGGATAACTAGTTGTGATTGTTCCTGTCTTATCAAACAAGAAAGTATCAACTTCCAGATATTTCTCCAGAACATCTCCATCCTTAATTACCATCTCACGATTCAACCCCTCCTTAATAGCTGTCAAATAAGCTACAGGAGTAGAGATTTTCAAAGCGCAGGAGAAATCGACTAATAGGAAAGAAATAGCCTTAGAAAAAGAACCTGTCAATAGGTAAGTTAGCCCAGCCCCCAAGAAATTATATTTGACGACCTTGTCCGCCATCTTGATAAAATAGCGTTGTTTCGTTTTCTTGTTTTCTTCAGATTTCTTCATCAACTCAATCAGTTGTAAAACCCGGCTGTTCATCTGATTATCGGTTACACGAATACGTAACTCTCCAGTTTCTAATACTGTATTTGCATAAACCAAATCAGACTCTCTTTTTTCAACTGGAAAACTCTCTCCCGTCAAGGAACTTTCGTTGACCATACCTAAACCTGAAACTACTTGTCCATCAAACAGAATTTCATTTCCTTGAGATAGGACCAAGACATCTCCGATTTGAACATCGGAACTCTTGATACTAACAACCGTATCGCCCTGCACTAAGAATACATCGCTCTCTTTTGAAAGAAGACTCTGTTCTAAATCTGTTGCAGTTTTTTTCAAGGACCACTGATCTAAATGATTCCCCAAATCAAGCATAAACATGATATTGCTAGCTGTCTTGGATTGGTTCATAAACAAGGACAATAAAATCGCCGAACAGTCCAAGACTTCCATCGTTAGTTCCTTACGCGCTAGTGTTTGATAGGCTTCTCTAATATAACCCAAAGCCTGATAACAAGTCCATATATAGCGAATAGGATACGGCACAAAACTACGAAAAAGTACACGCTTAATCGCTGCACCTGAAACAATAGAATAAGCACTCTCTTCTCTACGAATGGGAAGAGTCATCAACTCAGAAACTTTCCCTTTATCAATTCTTTTTAAAAAGGCTTCTGCATTATCTAATACAGAAAAGCCTTCTTTTATACGTAGAGTAAAGTGCTGTTGATCCATGTAAAACTGGATAGACTCAATCCCCTTTTCATCTCTCGCCAAGGAACGAAGATAGTCTTGAATATCCAAGGTGAGTGAAAAAGAAGATGATAGTCGGATATGTTGGTATCCTCTATGTAGCACTTTAAAAGACATATTATTCTCCTATAAGGCTATCTAATTGCTCTTCTTTTTTCTCTTGCTCGTACAAATATTTGGCATCTTGCAAGACATCGTCTCCATGTTGCTTCACAACAGAAACAGATGCATCTAGCTCGTCCTTCAATTTGTAAGCCTTAGCCAAGGCTTTAGAATAACCTTTTTTAGCTTCCTTACTTGCTAAGATTTTCAAACCAAGGGTACCAAATGCGACACCACCCAAAAAGAGTGATGATTTTTTCGCAACTTTTGCAACGCTTAATACTTCTTTTAACATACTTATTTCCTCCTAGATATTATTATATAGCAATTTAGATATAAAAGCAATTTAATTTTGGCACTTTGAAAAGTAATGATACTACTATTTAATTCTATTACAAATCATCCTAAAGTTGCTTTCATTTACCTCTTTTGATACACTTAAACTATGAATATAAACCTCAAACCTAAACTCCAGCGTTTTGCTTCTGCGGCTGCCTTTGCCTGTCCTATCTGCCAAGAAAATCTGACTCTGGTAGAGAGCAGTCTCAAATGCTGCAACCGTCATTCTTTTGACTTGGCGAAATTTGGCTATGTCAATCTAGCACCTCAAATCAAGCAATCTGCTAACTATGACAAGGAAAATTTTCAAAACCGTCAACAAATCCTAGAAGTCGGCTTTTACCAAGCTATCTTAGATGCTGTATCTGACTTGCTTGCAAGCTCAAAAACAACCACAACAATTTTGGATATCGGTTGTGGTGAAGGATTCTATTCTCGCAAACTACAAGAAAGTCACTCTGAAAAAACTTTCTATGCCTTTGACATCTCCAAAGATTCAGTCCAAATCGCTGCTAAAAGTGAACCCAACTGGGCAGTCAATTGGTTCGTTGGTGACTTGGCTCGTCTTCCTATAAAAGACACCAGCATGGATATCCTACTAGATATCTTTTCACCTGCCAACTATGGAGAATTTCGTCGCGTTTTATCCAAAGACGGTATCTTGATCAAGGTTATCCCAACTGAAAATCACCTCAAGGAAATCCGTCAGAAGGTACAAGACCAGCTGACAAACAAGGACTATTCCAACCAAAATATCAAAAATCATTTCCAAGAACACTTTACCATCCTATCTAACCAAACTGCCTCTCTGACTAAGACTATCACAGTAGAACAACTCCAAGCCCTACTCAGTATGACTCCTCTCCTCTTTCACGTTGACCAGAGCAAGATTGACTGGAGCCAACTGACAGAGATTACTATTGAGGCTGAGATTCTGGTTGGGAAAGCATTCTAAACTAGACTTCCCAAAGGTATAAAACTTACCGAAAATCTTCAATATTACAAAAACGCATAAGAACAGGTACTCAAACCTTAATCTTATGCGTTTTGTTATGCAAAAATCACTGGAGTTTCCATACATATTAAGTGGAAATAGTTGAAATCAGTTCTTTTAATAACCATTGAATACCATATAGTACATTTACCCCAAATATGATATAGGCCGTATAAATCAAGTATTTCGATTTTTCCCGTCTCAAAGAATAAATCTTGTACAAAATAGATAAATTTAAAATAATAAATAATAGAGACAAAATCTTCCTCCAAAATCAATATTAAAAGTAGCCAGTCAGGCATATACCTCATATTTATTTTCGATTCGAGATAACAAACTTATCAATAAATAGCAAGTGATATAAGGCAAGTACAGACCCCCAGAAACTACCTCGAAGAGAGATTTCTTGATGATTGAGAGGAAACAAATCATGGTTACCTATATAGAGGCAGGTCAAAATAACAAATAAAATCCAAAATAAATCCGTCCATTTATATTTTGAAAAATATTTTTTCCACATAAAAACACCTTCTTTCCTACAATTATATTATAATACTTTATGTAAGCGAATACAAGGGGTATAAGGCTGAAGACAGTAAAAACCAGCATTTAAAGCCTTCACTGTATCTATAATTTCTCTATTTTTAGACAGGATTGACTAAAATCCACAACATTTAAAAAAGCGAATTTCAATTGAAACTCGCTTTTTTACAAAATGTATTAGTATAAATCTTGTATCTTATACTCAATGAAAATCAAAGAGCAAACTAGGAAGCTAGCCGCAGGTTGCTCAAAGCACAGCTTTGAGGTTGCAGATAAAGCTGACATGGTTTGAAGAGATTTTCGAAGAGTATTAGTTCAAGTGCCAGATATCTTCGTTATACTGAGCAATTGTACGGTCAGATGAGAAGAATCCTGCTTTAGAAATGTTAACAATGACTTTATCCAACCATGCGTCACGGTCTTCGTAGTCAGCCAACATTTGCTCTTTGACTTTGATGTAATCTTCTAAGTCAAGAAGAGTCATGAACCAGTCTTTGTTGATCAATTCATTGTAAAGACGTTCCAAGCGCTCTTTGTTTCCAGCTGCAAGAACTGCATCGCTAACGATGAAGTCAACCAATGGTTTGATAGCTTTACGAGCGTAGAATTCGCTTGATTTGTAAGCTGCTTTTGCGTAAAGGTCGATAACAGTTTCTGAATCTTCACCAAAGATGTAGATGTTTTCGTCACCAACCAACTCAGCGATTTCCACGTTAGCTCCGTCCATAGTACCAAGAGTCAAAGCTCCGTTCAACATGAATTTCATGTTACCAGTACCTGAAGCTTCTTTAGAAGCAAGTGAGATTTGTTCTGAGATGTCACATGCTGGGATAAGGAAGCTTGCTGCAGTAACGTTGTAGTTTTCAACCATAACTACTTGCAAGTGTGGAGCTACTGCTGGATCGTTAGCAATAACTTCTGACATGCAAAGAATCAAGTGGATGATGTCTTGAGCGATTGTGTAGGCTGGAGCTGCTTTACCACCAAAGAAGATTGTGATTGGACGAGCAGGGATGTTACCAGCTTTGATGTCAAGGTATTTGTGGATTACGTACAAGGCATTCATTTGTTGGCGTTTGTACTCGTGAAGACGTTTGATTTGGATATCAAAGATAGAGTTTGGATTGATTTCCACACCTTGGTGTTCTTTCAAGTGACGTGCCAATTTACGTTTGTTGTGAGCCTTGATGCTTTCCAATTTTTCTTTGACAGCTGCTTTGTCTTCATAAGACAAGAGTTTTTCAAGCTCATCTGCTTCATGGTGCCAACCATCTCCAAGAATCTCATCCAAGTAGTGAGACAATCTTGGGTTAGCATGCATGAGCCAACGACGGAAAGTGATACCGTTTGTTTTGTTGTTGAATTTTTCTGGGTAAAGGTCGTAGAAGGCTTTCAACTCAGAATTTTTCAAGATTTCAGTGTGAAGTGCTGCTACTCCGTTAACACTGTATCCGTAGTGGATATCCATGTGAGCCATGTGAACACGTCCGCTCTCATCGATGATTTGAACAGCTGGATCTTTGTATTCTGCTTTCACACGACGGTCCAATTCTTTAATGATTGGTACCAAGTGAGGAACCACTTCTTGCAAGAATTCAAGAGGCCATTTTTCAAGCGCTTCTGCAAGGATTGTGTGGTTAGTGTAGGCAGTCATGCTACGAACGATTGAGATTGCTTCGTCAAGCTCGATACCACGTGCAGTCAAAAGACGGATCAATTCAGGGATCACCATTGATGGGTGAGTATCGTTGATTTGGACAACTGCGTAGTCAGCAAGGTCATGCAAGTTGCTTCCTTTTTCGATTGCTTCGTCGATGATCAATTGCGCACCGTTTGAAACCATGAAGTATTGTTGGAAGATACGGAGCAATTCACCTTGACGGTCACTATCATCTGGGTAAAGGAAGAGAGTCAAGTTGCGAGCGACATCTGTCTTGTCAAAGCTGATACCGTCTTTAATAATAGAAGAATCAACTGAATCCAAGTCAAACAAACGCAAGCGGTTCTTCGTTTCTGTCTTGTAACCAGGAACATCAATATCATAAAGAGTTGATGTCAAAGTAAAGTCTGCAAATGGCACTTGGTAGCTACGGCTTGAGCGAACCAACCAGTTTTGCTCTGTCAACCATGCATTTGGAATTGTTTCTTGTTGGTTGTTTTTAAGAACTTGTTGGAAAAGACCAAAGTGGTAGTTCAGACCAACACCGTCACCATTCAAACCAAGAGTCGCAATTGAGTCGATAAAGCAGGCAGCCAAACGTCCCAAACCACCATTACCAAGAGATGGTTCCAATTCAACTTCTTCAACTTCGATCAAGTCTTTACCTGCAGCTGCAAGTTCTTTTTTGACATCGTCGTAAAGACCAAGGTTGATCAAGTTGTTTGACAAGAGTTTACCAATCAAGAACTCAGCTGAGATGTAGTAAACTTTTTTCTTACCAGTGTTAACTGGTTTTTGGCTACTTGCAAGCTTGCTGTAGTTAAGAAGAGCAAGGTAAAGCTCTTCATTGCTACATTCTGCAATGGTTTTATTGTAACGATTTTGTACAAATTCTTGTAGTGATAACATGTTTAAGATGTCTCCTGATATTGTATTATTTCTTTAATTCTACCAAATTTTCATTTATTCGGCGATAGATTGTTGTTAAGTCAAGCAAACCTTCCTCAACAGCTGGTGTCAATTGCTCTTCAGTCATACGCCAAGACCAGTTTCCACCAAGGGTAGATGGGAAGTTCATACGAGCCGCCTCATCCAATTCTAGCAAATCTTGCATAGTTGCAATTGCCATGAAGCTAACTGATGAAAAGACTGTACGAAGCATAGCATGTGGAACTGTTTCGTATTCTTTACGGTTCGTGTAACGAGCCATGTACTCACGAGTCGCATCATCGATCTCGTTACGGTACCAACCAAGAACCGTGTTGTTATCGTGTGTTCCTGTGTACATAACTGAGTTAGCAGGTGCCAAGTGTGGGCTATCGATACTTTCGTCTTCTGGATTGAAAGCAAATTGAAGAATCTTCATTCCTGGGAAGCCAGTACGTTCACGCAACTCAATAACTTCATCTGTCATGAAGCCAAGGTCTTCTGCGATGATGTTTAACTCACCAAGTTCTTCCTTAACGGCTGCAAAGAGCTTGTAGCCAGGACCTTTGACCCACTCACCAGGTGCTGCTGTATCAGAACCAGCAGGGATTTCCCAGTAAGATTCGAAACCACGGAAGTGGTCGATACGAACGATGTCGTAGATTTTGAAGCTTTCACGCAAGCGTTCAATCCACCATTTGTAACCGTCTTTATCCATTGCTTCCCAGTCATAGATTGGGTTACCCCAAAGCTGACCAGTTGCAGAAAATTCATCTGGTGGGCATCCTGCGATACAAGTAGCCTTACCATTGACATCTGTCTTGAAGAGATGTGGATTTGCCCACATATCGCTTGAATCTTCCGCTACGTAGATTGGCATGTCCCCAACGATTTCGATGTGGTTGTCGTTAGCGTAAGCTTTCAATTTCAACCATTGTTGGAAGAAGAAGTATTGAGTCACACGGTGGTAAACCAACTTGTCTGCCAATTGCTCACGGTAGCTTTCAAGTGCTGAAGCTTTACGAGCACGAACATCTGCATCTGGCCATTCAGTCCAAGCAAGATTGTCAAAATGCTCTTTGATAGCCATATACTCAGCAAAGAGCTCAAGCCATGATTGGTTGTCTTGAGCAAATTTCTCAAAATCTTTAACATCTCCTACTTCCAAGAAACGTTTTACCGCTTTTTCTAAAAGAGGACGACGTGCATAGTAGATTTTCGCATAATCAACTTCAGACGCATCGCTACCAAAGTCAACTCCTTCAAGGTCACTTGCTTCCAACAAACCTTGCTCCACCAAGATATCTAAATCGATAAAATGAGTGTTTCCTGCGAAGGCTGAGAAAGATTGGTAAGGAGAATCCCCGTAACTAGTTGTTCCTAATGGAAGGATTTGCCAGTAACGTTGTTTTGTGCGAACCAAGAAATCAACGAAATCGTAAGCACTTTGACCAAATGATCCGATTCCGTAAGCTCCTGGAAGAGAAGAGATGTGCATCAACACACCACTTTGACGTTTTTTCATAATAGCACCTCGTGTGTTAAAATAATGGAACGTTGCGTATTTTTGCAGACGCAAACGTTTGCGCTACTTATAAGTATACTCCTTTTCAAGCATAATTGCAAGCGTTTTTAAAAAACTTTTTTGATTATTTTTAAGGAGATTAACCCATTTTAGCAAAGATAACTTATACTCAATGAAAATCAAAGAGCAAACTAGGAAACTAGCCGCAGGCTGTACTTGAGTACGGCAAGGCGACGTTGACGCGGTTTGAATTTGATTTTCGAAGAGTATTAAAACTATCTAATCCTAAAATTTGACTCTCACAGAATCCGTCTACAAACTGCAAAACCTCCTTAGAAAACTTGAATTTAGATACAAGGGGCACAAAGGTCCATAGAAAATAGATAGGAATTAGAAACAGGGAGGTAGCCCCTCCTGATTTCCTTCTTTAGATAGATTACATCTATTTTTTATTAAAAATACTGTATTCTTATCTATTTCACACTTTTCTTCTATTAAAAAGCAAAATCATGCTATCAAATCAAGCTTAAAAATTTTTTAAAATTTTTGTCAAAAACACTTGCAACCGTTTTCTATTTGTGCTATACTAAGGTCATAAAGGAAAACGTTTGCGTTTTTCTTGTCAATAAAACTTGTTATTCTTTAGGAGGAATACACTATGTCATCTAAATTCACGAAGAGCGCTGCTGTGCTTGGAACTGTTACACTTGCTAGCTTGCTTTTGGTAGCTTGCGGAAGCAAAACTGCTGATAAGCCTGCTGATTCTGGTTCATCTGAAGCCAAAGAACTCACTGTATATGTAGACGAAGGATATAAGAGCTATATTGAAGAGATTGCTAAAGCTTATGAAAAAGAAGCTGGCGTAAAAATTACTCTTAAAACTGGTGATGCTCTAGGAGGCCTTGATAAACTTTCTCTTGACAACCAATCTGGTAATGTCCCTGATGTTATGATGGCTCCATACGACCGTGTAGGTAGCCTTGGTTCTGACGGACAACTTTCAGAAGTGAAATTGAGCGATGGTGCTAAAACAGACGACACAACTAAATCTCTTGTAACAGCTGCTAATGGTAAAGTTTACGGTGCTCCTGCCGTTATCGAGTCACTTGTTATGTACTACAACAAAGACTTGGTGAAAGATGCTCCCAAAACATTTGCTGACTTGGAAAACCTTGCTAAAGATAGCAAATACGCATTCGCTGGTGAAGATGGTAAAACTACTGCCTTCCTAGCTGACTGGACAAACTTCTACTATACATATGGACTTCTTGCCGGTAACGGTGCTTACGTCTTTGGCCAAAACGGTAAAGACGCTAAAGACATCGGTCTTGCAAACGACGGTTCTATCGTAGGTATCAACTACGCTAAATCTTGGTACGAAAAATGGCCTAAAGGTATGCAAGATACAGAAGGTGCTGGAAACTTAATCCAAACTCAATTCCAAGAAGGTAAAACAGCTGCTATCATCGACGGACCTTGGAAAGCTCAAGCCTTTAAAGATGCTAAAGTAAACTACGGAGTTGCAACTATCCCAACTCTTCCAAATGGAAAAGAATATGCTGCATTCGGTGGTGGTAAAGCCTGGGTCATCCCTCAAGCCGTTAAGAACCTTGAAGGCGCACAAAAATTTGTAGACTTCCTTGTTTCAACTGAACAACAAAAAGCCTTATACGATAAGACTAATGAAATCCCAGCGAATACTGAAGCTCGTTCATACGCTGAAGGTAAAAACGATGAGTTGACAACAGCTGTTATCAAACAGTTCAAGAGCACTCAGCCACTGCCAAACATCTCTCAAATGTCTGCAGTTTGGGATCCAGCGAAAAACATGCTCTTTGATGCTGTAAGTGGTCAAAAAGATGCGAAAACATCTGCTAACGATGCTGTAACATTGATTAAAGAAACAATCAAACAAAAATTTGGTGAATAACAAATTTGTTCAAGGGGGGTGGAAATCAAATCCCCCTTTGAATTTATCAATAGAAACACAAATAATTTAGCTTTCTTATAAAAAGCGGTATCCTATGAAAGGAGTTATTATGGAAAAGCAACAACCTAGTAAAGCAGCCCTGCTGTCTATCATTCCTGGGTTAGGACAGATTTACAATAAACAAAAAGCCAAAGGTTTTATCTTCCTTGGTGTAACCATCGTATTTGTCCTTTACTTCCTAGCACTTGCAGCCCCTGAATTGAGCAATCTCATCACTCTTGGTGACAAGCCAGGTCGTGACAATTCCCTCTTTATGCTGATTCGTGGTGCCTTCCATTTAATCTTTGTAGTCGTTTATGTACTCTTTTATTTCGCAAATATTAAAGATGCACATACGATTGCAAAACGCATTAACAATGGAATTCCAGTTCCACGCACACTCAAAGACATGATCAAAGGGATTTATGAAAATGGCTTCCCTTACCTCTTGATCATTCCATCTTATGTTGCCATGACCTTCGCGATTATCTTCCCAGTTATCGTAACCTTGATGATCGCCTTTACCAACTATGACTTCCAACACTTACCACCAAACAAATTGTTGGACTGGGTTGGTTTGACAAACTTTAGTAATATCTGGAGTTTGAGTACCTTCCGTTCTGCCTTTGGTTCTGTTCTTTCTTGGACTATCATTTGGGCTTTGGCAGCTTCTACTTTACAAATCGTAATTGGTATCTTCACAGCTATCATTGCTAACCAACCATTTATCAAAGGAAAACGTATCTTTGGTGTTATTTTCCTTCTTCCTTGGGCTGTCCCAGCCTTCATCACTATCTTGACATTCTCAAACATGTTTAACGATAGTGTCGGTGCTATCAACACTCAAGTATTGCCAATCTTGGCTAAATTCCTTCCTTTCCTTGATGGAGCTCTTATTCCTTGGAAAACAGACCCAACTTGGACTAAGATTGCCTTGATTATGATGCAAGGTTGGCTCGGATTCCCATACATCTACGTTTTGACTTTGGGTATCTTGCAATCTATTCCTAACGACCTTTACGAAGCAGCTTATATTGACGGTGCCAATGCTTGGCAAAAATTCCGCAACATCACTTTCCCAATGATCTTGGCTGTTGCAGCACCTACTTTGATTAGCCAATACACCTTCAACTTTAACAACTTCTCTATCATGTACCTCTTCAATGGTGGAGGACCTGGTAGTGTCGGAGGTGGAGCTGGTTCAACCGATATCTTGATCTCATGGATCTACCGTTTGACAACAGGTACATCTCCTCAATACTCAATGGCGGCAGCTGTTACCTTGATTATCTCTATCATTGTCATCTCAATCTCTATGATCGCATTCAAGAAACTACACGCATTTGATATGGAGGATGTCTAAGATGAATAACTCAATTAAACTCAAACGTAGACTGACTCAAACCCTTACTTACCTTTACCTGATTGGCCTTTCAATCGTGATTATCTATCCACTATTGATTACTATCATGTCAGCCTTTAAAGCAGGTAACGTCTCAGCCTTTAAACTAGATACTAATATCGACCTCAATTTTGATAACTTTAAAGGCCTCTTCACTGAAACCTTGTACGGTACTTGGTACCTCAACACTTTGATTATCGCCTTGATTACTATGGCTGTTCAAACAAGTATTATCGTACTTGCTGGTTATGCTTACAGCCGTTACAACTTCTTGGCTCGTAAACAAAGTTTGGTCTTCTTCTTGATTATCCAAATGGTGCCAACCATGGCCGCTTTGACAGCCTTCTTCGTTATGGCACTTATGTTGAACGCCCTTAACCACAGCTGGTTCCTCATCTTCCTCTACGTTGGTGGTGGTATCCCGATGAATGCTTGGCTCATGAAAGGCTACTTCGATACAGTGCCAATGTCTTTAGACGAATCTGCAAAACTAGACGGTGCAGGACACTTCCGCCGCTTCTGGCAAATTGTTCTTCCACTTGTTCGCCCAATGGTTGCCGTACAAGCTCTCTGGGCCTTCATGGGACCTTTTGGGGACTACATCCTCTCTAGTTTCTTGCTTCGTGAGAAAGAATACTTTACTGTTGCTGTTGGTCTCCAAACCTTCGTTAACAATGCGAAAAACTTGAAGATTGCCTACTTCTCAGCAGGTGCTATCCTCATCGCCCTTCCGATCAGTATTCTCTTCTTCTTCCTACAAAAGAACTTTGTTTCAGGACTTACAAGTGGTGGCGACAAGGGATAATATATCCCCGCCACCCTTTTTCATTTTATACTCTTCGAAAATCTCTTCAAACCACGTCAGCTTCCATCTGCAACCTCAAAACACTGTTTTGAGCAACCTGCGACTAGCTTCCTAGTTTGTACTTTGATTTTCATTGACTATTAGCGATTGTCACTGTAAGTAATGTCCTTACAACAAGCAATTTTTCTCCTAGACTTGAAATAAAGCGAATTTAACTATATAATAATACTCATATAGAAAACACCTTTTAGAAAGATACCTATGCTTCCATATCCATTTTCTTATTTTTCAAGTATTTGGGGATTTCGTAAGCCCCTGTCCAAACGTTTCGGGCTCAACTGGTTTCAACTACTCTTTACCAGTATCTTCCTTATCAGCTTGTCTATGGTACCCATTGCCATCCAAAACAGCTCCCAGGAGACTTATCCGCTAGAAACCTTTATCGATAATGTCTATGAACCATTGACAGATGAGGTTGTCCAGGATCTCTCTGAACATGCTAGAATTGTTGATGGTAAGCTAACTTATACAGGAACTGCCAATCAAACGCCTTCTCTTGTGATTAGCCCCAGTCAAAGCAAGGAATTACCTAAGGACTTGCAACTGCATTTCGACACAAAAGAACTGGTCATCAGCAAGGAAAGTAAAGAGTTGACACGCATCTATTACCGAGCTATTCAGACTGAGAGTTTCAAAAGCAAAGACAGCTTGACCCAAGCAATTTCTAAAGACTGGTACCAGCAGAATCGTGTCTATATCAGTCTCTTCCTAGTTCTCGGTGCGAGCTTCCTCTTTGGTTTGAATTTCTTTATCGTCTCTCTAGGGGCGAGTCTTCTCCTTTATATCACTAAGAAATCCCGACTCTTTTCATTTAGAACCTTTAAAGAGTGCTATCATTTTATCTTGAACTGTTTAGGATTGCCGACTCTGATTACGCTTATTTTGGGATTATTTGGCCAAAATATGTCAACCCTGATTACTGTACAAAACATTCTTTTTGTTCTGTATCTGGTCACTATCTTTTATAAAACACATTTCCGTGATCCAGATTACCATAAATAGGAGATTTTTATGCCCGTTACGATTAAAGACGTGGCCAAGGCTGCTGGTGTTTCACCTTCAACCGTAACCCGTGTTATTCAAAATAAATCAACCATTAGCGACGAAACAAAAAAACGCGTTCGCAAGGCTATGAAGGAGCTCAATTACCATCCCAACCTCAATGCTCGCAGCTTGGTAAGTAGCTATACTCAGGTGATTGGTTTGGTTCTTCCTGATGACTCAGACGCCTTCTACCAGAATCCTTTCTTTCCATCGGTTCTACGTGGCATCTCTCAAGTCGCATCTGAAAACCACTATGCCATTCAGATAGCAACAGGGAAAGATGAGAAGGAGCGCCTCAACGCTATTTCACAAATGGTCTACGGCAAGCGTGTAGATGGGCTAATCTTTCTCTATGCCCAAGAAGAAGACCCTCTCGTAAAACTCGTAGCAGAAGAACAGTTCCCCTTCCTTATCTTAGGTAAATCTCTATCTCCTTTCATCCCACTTGTAGACAACGACAATGTTCAAGCTGGTTTTGATGCAACCGAATATTTCATCAAAAAAGGCTGCAATCGTATTGCTTTTATCGGAGGAAGCAAAAAGCTCTTCGTGACCAAAGACCGTTTAACAGGCTATGAACAGGCGCTTAAGCATTACAAACTTACCACTGACAACAATCGCATCTACTTTGCCGACGAGTTTCTGGAAGAAAAGGGCTATAAATTTAGCAAGCGATTATTCAAGCACGATCCACAAATTGATGCTATCATCACAACCGATAGCCTCCTAGCTGAAGGTGTTTGTAACTATATTGCCAAACACCAGCTGGATGTCCCTGTTCTCAGCTTTGACTCGGTTAATCCCAAGCTCAACTTGGCAGCCTATGTCGATATCAATAGCCTAGAACTTGGTCAAACATCATTTGAAACGATTCTTCAGATTATCAACGATGCTAAAAGCAATAAACAAATTTGTTACCGCCAGTTGATTGCCCATAAAATTATAGAAAAATAAAAACCAGCTCACGCTGGTTTTTTTGGTCACTAATTATCTATCTCAACAAACCTTCCTAGAATATGAACATTTTCCGAGACAGAGACAAAGGCGCTTGGATCCACTTGTGTCATAATCTGTTTAAATTCATTAAACTCTGCACGTGTAATGACAGTGATTAGAACTGCCTTTCTCTCGTGATTATAGGTTCCTTCTGCATCGTGGATCATGGTTGCTCCGCGGTGCAATTTTTTATGGATTTTCTCAATTACTTTATCTGGATGATTGGTCACAATCATAGCCTGCATGCGTTTTTGCTTGGTAAAAACAGCGTCTGTTACACGGCTAGAGACAAAGATGGTAATCATAGAGTAGAGAGCGTATTTCCAACCAAAGGTCAAACCTGCTATCAGCATGATGGTCCCATTTACCAAGAGAGAAATACTACCGACATTCTTACCTGTTTTCTTGCGAATAGTCAGGCTGACGATATCCGTCCCACCACTGGAGATATTGTTTCGAAGAGCAAAACCAATCCCCAAACCCATAACAACACCCCCAAAAAGGGCATTGATAATGGGATCCTCCGTCAAGGTTGCCACAGGGACAAACTGGATAAAGAAGGAACTCATAGACACCGTGATAAAGGTAAAGACAGTAAACTTATGGCCAATCTGATACCAAGCTAAGACCATCAAAGGGAAGTTAATGGCGTAGAAGGTTAGCGAAATCGGAATATGAAAACCAAACCAGTGATTACTCAAGGCAGAGATAATCTGTGCCATACCTGTCGCACCACTCGAATACACATGCCCTGGTTGAAAAAAGAAATTAACTGCTACTGCTGATAAAAAACCATAGACCAGAGAGGCCGAAATCTTCTCATCATACTTTTCTCGAGAGATACTTTGTAAGACACGTAAAATTTTTATCTGATAAGCAAAGCGGCGCAGATAATAGCGCCACCGCTTAATTCGTTTTGCTTGTTTCATCTTCTTCTACTTGTAAGCTGAGTTCCTCTAGTTGTTTGAGTGCTACTGTTGATGGAGCTTGTGTCATTGGGTCACTTGCCTTGTTGTTCTTAGGAAAGGCAATGACTTCACGGATATTTTCTTCTCCTGCTAAGAGCATGACAAAGCGGTCAAGCCCGATAGCCAAGCCACCGTGTGGTGGGAAACCATAGTCCATGGCTTCAAGAAGGAAGCCAAACTGGTCATTTGCTTCTTCGGCTGAGAAACCAAGAGCCTTGAACATGCGTTCTTGAAGGTCTTTTTGGTTGATACGAAGACTACCACCACCAAGTTCGTAACCGTTCAAGACGATATCGTAAGCAATGGCACGAACCTTAGCCAAATCACCTTCTAATTCGTGAGCTGTTTCTTCCTGTGGAAGAGTAAACGGATGGTGGGCACTCATGTAACGGTCTTCTTCTTCAGACCATTCAAACATTGGCCAGTCAACCACCCAAAGGAAGTTGAATTTATCATTATCAATCAAGCCAAGCTCTTTGGCAATACGTCCACGAAGGGCACCAAGAGTTGCATTCGCCACTTCAAGCGTATCTGCCACAAAGAGAACCAAATCCTTATCCTCAAGCGCAAGCGCTGCTGTCAATTCTGCTTGGATGCCAGTCAAGAACTTGGCAACTGGTCCATTTAATTCTCCATCAACAACCTTAACCCAAGCAAGACCTTTGGCACCGTACTGTTTGGCTACTTCCGTCATCTTGTCGATGTCTTTACGTGAATAGTCGTCCGCAGCTCCTTTGACCACAATGGCTTTTACAGCAGGTGCTTCTGAAAAGACTTTAAAATCAACACCCTTGACCACTTCTGTCAAGTCCTGAAGCAACATGTCAAAACGGGTATCTGGCTTGTCAGAACCGTAAAGAGCCATCGCATCATCGTATTTCATACGAGGGAATGGTAGCGTTACTTCGATGCCTTTTGTTTCTTTCATCACGCGCGCAATCAAGCCTTCTGTAATATCTTGGATTTCTTGCTCCGTAAGGAAAGACGTTTCCAAGTCGACCTGAGTGAACTCAGGCTGGCGGTCTCCACGCAAGTCCTCATCACGGAAACATTTAACGATTTGGTAATAACGGTCAAAACCAGCATTCATCAAGAGCTGTTTCGTGATTTGTGGACTTTGAGGAAGGGCGTAAAAATGCCCTTTATTGACGCGAGACGGTACCAAATAGTCACGCGCCCCTTCTGGTGTTGACTTAGAAAGGAATGGTGTTTCCACGTCGATAAACTCCAACTCATCCAAGTAGTTGCGGATAGAGTGGGTCACCTTAGCACGAAGTTTAAGATTTTCCAACATCTCTGGACGACGAAGGTCAAGGTAACGGTAACGCAAACGTGTATCGTCATTTGCCTCAATGCCATCCTTAATCTCAAATGGTGTTGTCTTAGCTGTGTTAAGCACAATAAGAGCTGTCACGTTTAACTCAACTGCACCAGTTGGCAACTTATCATTGGCTTGCTCACGCGCAGCGACCTGACCAGTCACCTCAATAACAAATTCGCTACGAAGGCTTTCAGCTGTTGCCATAACCTCGGCAGAGACTTTTTCAGGGTTGATAACCAACTGCATGATTCCTTCACGGTCACGAAGATCGATAAAAATCAAACCACCAAGGTCACGACGACGGCCAACCCATCCTTTCAAGGTTATTTCTTGTCCGATGTGTTCCTCACGAACACGACCAGCATACATACTACGTTTCATGTTTTCTCTCCTCTTTTATTCTGTTACTATTTTACCATAAAAGCGCAGGCTCTTCATAAAAATCAGCAGAAAAGTTTGCCAGTCTTAAAAAATCAGGTAAAGTCCCTAAAAATTAGCGCCCATACAAAAATCCGATGAAGTTCATCGGACTCTTTTATTTTGAATTGTTGCCTGCTTTACGCTTTTCAGCAATTTCGGCTGCCTTTCGAGGCAAGACAATTTCCGTTATGTAAGCCGTCCCAAAACGCAAGACACCTGCAATAGGAGCAAAGACGACTGCTAGATAGTTATGGAAGAAATCGCCTTTGAAGGCATAAGCTAGCGCCCCAATGATGAAAAATAGAACAACCGCTTGAATCACTGCTAATAAAATTACTCGTTTCATGTGACCTCCTGACTCTATTATAGCATGAGTATCATCAAAAAGCCGACTAAATTATTCAAAGCGTGGAGAGAAATACTGTAGACCAGACCTTTTCTGCTAATATAAGCCAAGCCCAAACTAAAACCAAGGCTAAAATAGACAAAAAATTGTTGCACATCACCTGGGAAATGACCTAAGGCAAACAAAACACTAGATACCAGAAGGAAAAGCAGAGTTTGTTTACTATTGTCCTGCTTAGGAAAGAGGTAGCGTGCTAACATCCCTCTAAAGATAAGTTCTTCCGTCAGAGGAGCAAAAATAACGACCGCAAAGAATGAGAAAAGTGGTTGAGACAAGGTCAAGTCTATCGCTATTTGCTGATTTACTGAAGGATCATTTGGCAAGAAAAACTGGACAACCAGAGATAAGAACCAAACCAAGGCAGGGAGCCAAATAAATCGGTTGAAGTCGCTCTTCTCAATATGGACAGGACCTTTCTGATACCATTTGTAAATACCGTACACATATACTCCAGCCAAGGCCACATAGAGTAAGGTAACAGCATAAGGTGAAGCGCCTAAGGCAAGCGAAGTAGTCGCGAGCCCCTGAATGAAGCCATAGATGAATAAAAAGGATAGAAGGGCTAGAAGAAACCAGCCAAGGTTTTTAAGTAGTTTCATATAAATCTCCTATCTTGCTTTATAGCTGTTTTTCAATACAAAGAGGTTCGCTATTCCTAACACAAGTACCCAGGCAAGTAACATGCCGATATTAGAAAAAGATATTTCCCCACCTTTTTTATTTAAAAGATTTACAATAGGACCGATGAACGAATAATCCAACACTTTTTGAGCCGTATCATTTTGAAGAGCAATTATAGGTAAAAAAGAGACAATTAACATAGGGAAGATACTATAAACTTGCGCTTTAGATTGAGTATCTGATACCGCACCGATTAGAAGGTTGAGAAAAATAACACTAATAGTTGCTAAGACCAAATAGATAACGTAGGCAAATAAATAACCAGATACATCTACTTTAAGATAGATGGGAAGTACAATCATAGCAAGTAACATTATCAGAATAGGGAGAACAAGCATACTGAAAGTATATTCTGTTGCTGTCACACCACTTAGGATGAGTGATTTAAGATTTCGTTTTGCCTTATCTTCTGCCATCATAATCGATACCATATAACCACTTCCCATACTCAAGACCATCGTTAAACTCATAGAAAGGAGAAACGCACTCAATTCTCCATTCTTATTTAATAATGCATTATATAGAACAGTCACTCCAAAAGGCATCAATAGACTCGCCAATAAAGTTGAATTACTAATAAGAACTTGCACTCTTAACCATAGTAGGGCATTTAATTTTCTAAACATCTAACTTTTCTCCTGTTAATCTGATAAAGATCTCTTCTAAAGTCGGCTCACAAGAGTGAACCACCATCAAATCTGTCGTGTCTAAATGTGGCAATTCTTCAAATGGAACTATCTGTTCTCGTCCATCTTTATAAGCTACACGTACTTTCTTATCCACATGGTACTTCTGGATAATATCTTGCGGACTTCCATACTCTATTAAATTACCCTTATTTAAAAGAGATAAGCGATCACAAAGCAGAGTTGCTTCATTCATATCATGCGTGGTCAGAAAGATAGTTGTCCCCGCATGCTTTAATTCTTGAAGTAGGGTATGAATCATCTTAGATGTTGTAGGGTCTAAGCCACTGGTTGGCTCATCAAGGAAGAGAATCTTAGGTGCATTAAGAAGGGCACGAGCCAAGAACATTCGTTGTTTCATTCCTGTAGATAGTTTTTCTGCGATAATATCTTTAGCATCTGCCAATCCAACCTGTTGAAGCACCTGAACTACTCTATCTGCCTTGAGGCCATATAACTTAGCATAGATGAGAAGATTTTTATAAAGACTCATCTTTTCATAAAAACTACTGCCATCACTCACAATACCAATTTGTTCCAAATCATTTGAGGTTAAATCTTGAGAATTCTTGCCTAGCAAAACTGTTTTACCTTGATCTGCAGCCAACTGTCCTGTTAAGACATTGATCATGGTTGTTTTACCTGAGCCAGAAGGTCCCAGAAAACCAAAGATTTCACCCTCCTTAATCTCAAAAGAAATCTGATGAAGAGCTTTTTTGCTCCCAAAACTTTTACTTACATTTTCAACACGAATCATAGAAACTCCTTTATTTGAAATAGCGTTTTACCATAGGTAACTGCATCACATTGATATAAATATGGATAGCTCCTACAAGCAAGAAGGCTAGTAACTGAATCTCTCCTGTCAAGAAAGAAATGATAAAAAGAAAAACATATAAGACTGGTAAGACATACTGATTTAATTGGAATAAAATCCGAAAACTCTGTTCCAAATTAGCCTGACGCTCCCCTTCATCATAAGAATTTACATACTCTAAGACATCCTTTGGTGTTGAGAAAAATGCCAAATCAAACTGACGAACAATCGCAATGGTCTTAAAAAGATATTTTTGAACACTGAGAATCAGCACTAATCCCAAAAAAGAAAGAGATAAGGTTAGATTGCTTCTATTTGGTACAATCACTTCACTACCTGAGATGAAAAGAGCCAATAAAATCGCTACACTTGCAATATTAAAAGCAGTGGTTCCAAACTCGAGATTCCGATACATTTGCACATAATAGGTTTCATTCAGATCATCATCCATTTCCTCTTGATACAAGGAATGAAACTTTCTGCTTTTCTTTAGGAAATTGAATGTCAAAAGAATGCTAATGAAACCTAATACTAAACAAATAGCTGATATCCATGGTATCAAGATTTTTACATCTAACATAATTCCGTGAGATTCAGCAAGTGCCTTAAACATCCCTACAAAAATGCCAAAGAAAGCTCCCAAGACAATAGACATCAAAAATAATAACAATCCACGTTTCTTTTTCTTTTCCATATTCATTCTCCTTATTTACTTGCTAGATTTTTGGATTTCTTTTCAATCCAGTCAACGACTGGGATAAGAGCAAAGTAGGCCCAGATAAATTGGTCGCTGTAATAGAGATCAAACCATCCTAGATTTGTTCCAATTAGTAGACATAGGCTGACTAATAGAGCTATGGCAACTACATAATAAATCACTTTATACTTGTTCATCACTCGTCCTCCTCCAAGCGAAATACCGATTCGACTGTTTCGTTGAAAATTTGAGATATTTTCAGGGCAATGATAATGGACGGGGTGTACTCATCCCGTTCTAGTAGGCTAATGGTCTGTCTGGAAACCCCTGCCAGCTTGGCTAGGTCGGTTTGATTGAGACCATCGCGAGCTCGAAGCTCTTTTAGACGATTTTTTAGTTGCATGTCACACACCTACTTTCCGTCAAATTCAACAGTTTGGATATCCTCAATGCGTTGTAGTTTGAATTTTTCTTTTCCTTTTTTATTAACACGACGTAGCTTGACCCATTCCTCATCAACATCCACAACTTCCCAGTTATCTGTTCCAAAAACTTGTCCAACGATTGTCGGTGTTTTCCCAATCAATTCTTTTAATAATCTTGACATTTCTTTATTTCCTTTCTGTTTTTGCTCAATTCTTTTGATTTTATTCTCTAATTTCTTGACCCTTTGGGTATGATAGAGATAAAACATAATCACAAGAGGTACAAATCCTAATGCCCACATAATCGTTCCCTGCTCCTTTTCTCTTAACTTGATTATATTGTAACACATCTTTTTCTTTTTGACAAGCATATTTGTCAAAAAGTTTATGATTTTTGTCATTTTGCAAAAGAAAAAGGTCAGGAGTAGGTTTCTGACCAGTTTTTCTGTTATTAAAATCCTAGTTTTTCAAAGATTTCTGAGAAGTTTTGGCTGATTGTCTCAAGTGACACTTGGACTTCTTCTCGGGTTTGGTTATTCTTGACCGTCACTTGTCCGCTTTCGACTTCACTCTCTCCTAGGGTGATGAGGGTTTTAGCCACAAAGACATCGGCTGACTTGAATTGAGCTTTGAGCTTACGGTTGAGGTAATCACGCTCTGCTTTGAAACCTTGTTGGCGAAGAGCCTGTACCAATTCCAAGGCCTTGACATTTGCTCCTTCACCCAAAACTGCGATATAGACATCTAGGGCGTTTTCGATAGGGAGAGTCACACCTTGCTTTTCAAGGATGAGAAGCAGGCGCTCTACACCAAGTCCAAATCCAAATCCAGCAGTTTCCGGGCCTCCAAAGTAAGAAACCAAACCATCGTAACGACCACCCGCACAGACTGTCAGGTCATTGCCCTCAATCTCTGTGATGAACTCGAAAATGGTGTGGTTGTAGTAGTCCAGACCACGCACCATATTGGTATCAATGATGTAGTCTACTCCAAGATTTTCCAACATCTGACGTACAGCATCAAAATGAGCTTGACTTTCTTCATCAAGGAAATCCAAGATAGAAGGCGCATTCTCTACTGCTACCTTGTCTTCTTTTTCCTTAGAGTCCAAGACACGAAGAGGATTTTCCTCCAAACGACGCTGGCTATCCTTAGACAAGATCTCCTTGAGCGGTGTCAAATAGTCAATCAAGGCTTGACGGTAGGCTGCACGGCTCTCAGGATTTCCAAGAGTGTTAAGATGTAATTTGACACCTTGGATACCGATTTCTTTCAAGAAATGGGCCGCCATCGCGATGGTTTCCACATCGGTAGCTGGATTGCTAGAACCAAAACACTCAACACCAATCTGGTGGAATTGGCGCAAACGCCCTGCCTGTGGACGCTCGTAACGGAACATAGGTCCCATGTAGTAGAACTTACTTGGCTTTTGCACTTCTGGGGCGAAAAGTCTATTTTCCACATAGGAACGGACAACGGGCGCAGTTCCTTCTGGACGGAGAGTAATATGGCGGTCACCCTTGTCATAGAAGTCGTACATTTCCTTGGTTACGATATCCGTTGTATCTCCGACAGAGCGACTGATGACTTCGTAGTGCTCAAAAATAGGCGTGCGCACTTCTGCATAATTATAGCGCTTGAAAATCTCACGGGCAAAGCCCTCAACGTACTGCCATTTGGCAGATTCAGCAGGTAAAATATCCTGCGTTCCTTTTGGTTTTTGTAATTTCATAGGGAATCCTCTTTAAACTTAATAGTCTTATTTTACCATAAATAAAGGGATTAAAACAGTGAGAAAAAAATTAGGATTTCCCCCAAATCATTCATACCTCTCTCAACTAGATGTAACTTACAAAACCCCTGACCTCATGAGCCACTTTCTTCCTCCTCATGAGGCCAGTTTTACTTTCTGCTGTTCCAGTATCATTTTTCCTCGCTAGATTTCCTCAAAAGGGCATACTCCTCCCTTGGTGCGTCACACGATTTTTTCATCTCGACTGTTCTTTAATGTATCATTAACGACGCTTTTCTTCTAGGTGGTTCATAAGGAACAGGAAGATTCAGGTTGACTTTTCTAATCCTAGAATAAAGTGCTGAAAACAATTCGGAATAGGCATATAGACTAGACAATTTGAGGAGCTGCTTGCGTCCTGTTCGAACACATTTTCCTACCACGTGAAGAAAAAGATGGCGGAAGCGTTTGATTGTTAAAGTTTGGAAGTCACCTCCAGCTAGATGTTTGAGAAAAAGATAGAGATTGTAGGCGATACAACTCATCATCATACGAACTTCGTTTTTGATTAAGGCTGAACTATCCGTTTTATCACCAAAAAATCCCTCCTTCAT
>NZ_VMMK01000052.1:0-18413 GCF_013277255.1 Streptococcus sp. 2154 | reverse complement strand
ACTTGTTTGGAAATGTCAGTCTTAAGTTGCCTTTGCTTGGAGCTTATATCATTGGTAACTGTCTGCTTTAGAAGATTCAAATCACCCGACAAAGCCGTCTGAGCACTCCTAGTCTGCGACTTAAACGCTTCAAGTCTAGCAACAGAATCCAGACCAATCCGCTTGGCTTCCTGAGCAAGAGAGCTACTTGCGCCAGCTTGTCTCAAAGCTTCCTCAGCCTTGCGCCTTGATTCTCGTAAAGGTTCATCATGAAAGCTATTGAAACGCTGATTGATAGTGTCAGACACTTCTTGCTTGACTTCTTCTGCCTTAGCCTTGGCAAGTTCGATGGCATCCGTGATAGCTTTCTCACGCTTAGTAAATTCAGCGTCAAAAGCACGGTCAGCGTTGGCGATTTCCTTTTTCAAACGTTCTTCAAAAATCTGATGCAGATTTCGGCTTTCATTCAAAACGGCATCATTTACAATCCCACCGATCGCATTTGCAAGACTGGACTGGAAGGTCCCAAAACCTATTGATTTTAGGCGTTTTGCCATTGGCGAATAGGTATATTTGGTGATTTTCTTACGAACATCAAGACCGTACCACTCATGGTAGATACTGACCACATCGAACATCCGAACCGCTACATCGCTCTGGCCGACAACCGAGATTTCAAGACTATCTTCTAGCATGTCGCACATACTCGTCCGAAAATACTGCTTACCGTATTCAATCAAGCTAGCCTCATCTGTCACATCTTGGTCATTGACTTCCACCACATCTTCGTAGATTTGGCTATAGTTCCCAAGTAAGGGGCTGTCAATCACCACCATATAATCATGGTCAACCGCATTTTCTCCCTCGCCCTTAACAGTCGTTTTAAAGGTTATCCGAGTTTTTAAAGACTTCGTTGAGGTCTTGTGCTGGTAGCTGGACAAGTTTTTCTTGTACATAAAAAGCGATTCATTTTCTGAACCGCCATTCTTCAACAAACGTAAGTTGTAACCGTTTCGCACCATATCTCCGCCCCACTGACCAAGGATAGAGTGCTTGTCTTTGGCCAAGACCTCCATGGCATTCTTGTCCTTGATGTTGAGCGTATGCCTATCATCAATATCAGAGAAGAAAGAAAAAGGATTGGCTCTGGTAATACTACCAGCAAAAGCACTCAACACCCTTGTACCACTGACACGGTCAACCTCAATAGAGCTGACGATGTAGTTATTTAACAGGCTGATAACCTGATTGGCATAGACTTGAATATATCCTTGTTGCTTTTCAACCTCAAAAATATAAAAATCCTGCTCACCATGCAGATCATCTGCAGTCAGAAAGGTTTCCTCTTTCAGCAATTCCCACTTGGGATCCGATGTAGGAAAACGAAAGGTCAGTTGATAGGTATTATTCCCCAAATGGACAATTTCATCATTGTAGGACTCGTTTAAAGGCCTATTTCCCTCTGTAAGATAAATCATAAAATATACCTCCAATTCGGCCGAACCGTGACCTTACGAACCGTACCAGTAAAGACCAGACCGTTACTACCGACTGCCAACTCAAAGAAGCCTCCACGTTTTCGTAGCGTATTTTGAACCGCGCCATCTGCATTGTAAATATTCTGTTTCTTATGCCTACAATCAATGGTCACTTTTCGTCTAATGGTCAAGTGCATGGTTGTCCGTCCGATAGTCAAAGAAATATCGCCATCCCCTTCAATCTCAATCACAGGCTCACTATAGACAGAGCCTGGATTGTTGACATTACCGCTTGCGGTAAAAATAAGAGGAGCAAGATTTTTCTGATAGCGGAACGGTTGCATACTCAGCTTAAGCTCTAGCTTCCAGGCATGCATCCCATGAGGGCTATAGGTTGCACCAATAAAATCCGCATAAAAGACAGAACCCAACTGGTAGCTAAACTCCAGCACATTGTCCTTAGGCTGAAATTTCTCCACGATAGTCGAAACATCCAGTAACTTAGGAATATAGAACGAAAAAGTCCGTTCATAACTCTCGTAGCCCCCATCTAGCACCCGATAACTTCCGTTTGCTCCGTAGAGGTTAGCATCTTCAACCACCCTAGGTTTAGCTGCCTCCACCTGACCAAAATCCGTCACCACGCAGTGAGGGATAGTTGATGTATTGAAACCATTGATAATCATGTAAAACATTACATTCCCTCCCTAGCATAAATCGCACCTTGACGTTGGTAGACGCTCATTGAAATTTTATCAGCGTCCAGGTAAGTATCTGACGGCTTTTCAAGGATAGCGGTAAGGATCTTCTCCATACTTGCTCTCAGAATCGCTATCTCAGACACGACTTTATCGCTGTCTTTACTATTTGTATCTCCTTTTGTTTGCACCACTATTTTAGCTTGTGCTTCTTCCATCTCACGAAGGAATTTAGCATCACTCGGAATGCCAACTCCTGCAGCATATTTAGGAACCCCCATCTCACGCATCAAGCGTTTGGTCTTATCCGCCCGCAAAACTTTAGCCCCTTTAGGAAGAGGAAGAAGAACATCCCTCCCCTCAGGAATGAAGCTCCTACCATCTGGAAGAGTAACCAATTCCTTGTAGGTACTATTGCGTTGGTCATTGACCATAGCAAGACCACCAGGGTGATAGTTGGTACCGTGGGCATGCCGACTAGCAAAAACATTGGTAAAGAAATCACCAGTTACCCTAGTAATCCAAGACCTAATGCCTGCAAGCACGCCAGAAGCATTATCTCGAGCGCTGATTGTAACCGTTTTGTCTTGAATGCTATTAACGACGCTTTTGACCTCGCCGACAGTACTGGAAGTGCTATTTTTAGCAAGGATATCTACTGGATTATGTTGCTTAATCGCATTAATAGCCGCACTCGTCTCATTTCTAACGCCTGCAGTCTGATCTTTCGCAAGTAAATCAATTGGTTTTTCCTGTTTCGGAGAGTTCACACTCGCTTTTGCACTAGCAACTGCTTCACTAGTATTGTCAATAGCATTTAATGACTTATTCTCTGGATTAGATAGATTCCAAGCCATGATTTTATCGATTGACAATTGCCCGTTGTTCAAAACATTTGTAGGATCTAGTTTCAAATCTTTTGTGAATGGAGTAATCGCATTCCAAGTCGTTAGCGTGTCAGTCGAACGCGCAACAGCCTTTCTGAAATTCTCATCCGTAGCCAGCAACTCTTTCTGCTTAGGAGTCAAGGAATCATAGTTATAGAGCGCTTTGGAAGCTTCCTCAGCCTTATTCATCACATCTGTATTTTCCAAAAGCAGTTGCTTGACTTCAGCAGGCATACTGTTCCAGATTCTAAGATGGTTTTCACTATCAAAGATAGCTTGCAGTCCTGCTTGATTTTGGACAATCAACTGTTTTTCTTCCAGTGTCATGGTTGACCACTTACCAGACTCAACGAGAGCTTCAGCAATCGTTACCCGAGCATTTGAGTTGATATTCGCATTTTTAACAATAAATTGCAATTGCTCCCAACCCTCAGCAGATTTAGTCGCTTCCCCAATCACTTCTTTTACGTTTGATTTAATGACAAAATTGTTGTTTTCATCAATGTTTCCGACGAGCAAAGACCAAGCATCATTCGCTTCTCTCGTTTCCTTGCTCATATCACTAGTATACTTAGCAAGAATGCTATGGGAATCACCCATTTTTTGAGAAGCTTCTGCTGCCTTTTGACCGATTACTTCATAAGACAAACCATATTCTTCCAGAACCTTTTTAGCTTCTTCCCAGTAGTTCCAGCTTTGTCCAGTTCGAGCTTTTACCTTAGCGTCAAGGTTTTGCATAACCTGGTAATACTTAGTACCTAAGGCTTCCATGGTTTGCTGGTGGTTTGTTTCAAGTTCTTGAATTTTTTTATTGTAAGTTTCTTGATCGATACGTTTGGCATCTAAGAGTTGTTTCAATCCATCTTTTGAGGTTTTGTATAACTGATTTTCTTCATCCAGAGCCTTCTTCAAAACATCTCTTGTGTGCTTTAATTGCGTTTCATTTAAACTACCAATCTCTCCATTCAGAGCCTGAAGCGCAGCCTTTTGTTGTTCGCCAGATAATTCCATCATTTCGATTCTAGCTTTGATCATCTCTCTTTGGTTGTTTAAGACGATTTCTTTTTCTTCTTGAGAAAACTTGCTAGCGTCTCCATTATGACGTTTGTAGATTTCACTGACCTGATTAGCCATTGCATCGGTATTTGAAACAACTTGGTCATTTTTTACTTTCATTTTAGCGATTTCTTCATCGCTAAACCCCAACTTTTTAGCTAATTCTTCCATACGTTGATTAGCTTTTTCAGCACCTGCTGCTATCTCTTCATGAAGTTTTCGAAAAGCTTCAGAAACTTTTTCAGCATCGCCAGCGTGGGTTCCAAAGTTGGCTACTGCTGTACTGGTATCATCTACCTTACTTTGGAAATCTCTTAACTCTTTCCTTGCAGTATCACTCAACTGAGACCCAAATTCCTCCGCCTTAATGCGAGCCTCGTCTTTCTTATGTCCTAGATAGACCAATCCTCCAGCTAGTAAAGCAGCACCACCCACCAGCAAACCAATAGGATTTGTCAAAGCCCCAATGGCTCCAGACAAGAGACTAGAACTAGATGCAGCAGCGCCAGCTCCTTCCGCTAAAACAGTAGCTTCGCTTCCTACCTTAGCAAGACCGAGACCACCTTGTAAAAGTCCTTTTAATTTACCAGCACGCTCTGTCAATTTAGCAAGACCGAGACCGCCCTTTAATAGTCCTTCTAATTTACCGGCATGTTTTATCAAAATACTAAGAGCCGTCGCCCCATTGCCTAGAAAGTTCAAGAAAGGGTAGCCCAGAGCCAAAAAACCACCAATACCAACCGCCAAGCTCTGTACGGCTGGAGGAGCCTTACTTAACCAGTCGATAAATTGGTTCACCTTATCAATCACAGGAGTTAGTAATGGTAATAATTTCTGACCAATGTTAATCTGTAAAACTTCTAAACTAGATTTAAAACGTTCCACACCATTTTTAGAAGACTTAGATAATTCATTTGCTAAATCCTTGGTATAAGTTGTCGCCCCCTTGGTTTCGTTAGCAAGATTACGCAACGCATCTCCACCTTGGTCAACCAAGATATTCATCGCTGTCTGAGCTTCTGTACCAAAGGCTGTAGCAATCAAGGCCGATTTCTGAGCATCTGTCATCCCTTCCGTATTCTTTTTGATACGATCCAAAATATCAGGTAGCTTAATCGCGCCGCTACGAAATTCTTCTGCAGAAAAACCAAGCTTCTCCATTGCATTTGCATTTTGCTCTGATGGTTTCAGTAGCCTTGTTAAAGCTCCACGCAGAGCCGTACCAGCCTTTTCACCAGCAATACCATTGTTGGACAAAAGACCAACAGCAGCGGCAGTCTCTTCCAAGTTCATACCAACGTTTTTAGCAACGGGACCAACATACTCCATTGCAGCCCCCATATCAGCAAAACCAGCAGCCGTTTTATTGGCGACAAAGGTTAAGCTATTGGTTACTCGCTCTGTATCCTGAGTAGATAGCCCAAATTGTTGCAAAATATTCGTAGTGGCGTTCATAACCGTATTGAAGTCCTCACCAGACGCCTTTGCAGCGTCTAGGATAGCAGGCATGGCTTCGATTGTCTGATTGGCATCAAAACCTTTCTTGATAATTTCTTGCATCCCTTCATTGATAGATGCAGTAGAAATCCCATACTGCTTCGCCCAATTTTTTGAACTTTCACCCAGCTTTTGTGTGGTACTGTTCAGTTCATCCGCTGTTGGAATGGTATCAGCTAACAGAGATTTAGTTGTATTCATCTGGCTTTCAAAGTCAATAGCTTTCTTAGTAGAAAGCGTAAAACCAGCTAATAAAGCAGCAGACACAGGCTTCATTGCATCGCCCATAGCCCGCAATTTTTCTCCACCTTTAGCAAATTTTTCGCTCAAGGCATCTATCTTACCAGACCAACTATTTTCACGCCCCACATCTTGCAAAGCTTTTTCAACACCGCGTAGCTGACCTTCCATTACTGCCAACTTAGCATTCTCACGCTGAATATCAGCAGCAGCCTTGTCAAATTTAGCTGTCCCCGGTTCAAGTTTATCAAAACTTTTCTTCATCTCATCCAAAACTTTACGTTGTGAATCAATGGCTTGTCCTAAAGTCTTGTATTTTGCTTGAAGTAAGCTAGCATTTTTTTCATTGCCTTTTAAAGTACTGTCCAAAGAACGGACATTATTTTGAAAGTACTTTACAGCGTTTTTTGCACCAGTTAGAGTAGGACTGAACTTTGACACGTCCAACCCTAGCTCGATATACATCTGACCTAACGGCGTACCGCTTGCCATCTTGTTCTCCTTCCTAACTCCTCAGAGCAAAGAAAAAAGCCCTTACGGACTTTTCATCATTCTTTATAAAAATCATCCATTGCCATGTTCATAAAAGCCCAGATAAACATACCAAGAAATAGATAAGCATAGAGTGGCAGGGAAGCAAAGATAAAGGGTGATAGCAAGAGCATACCAAAGATATCTACAAAATTTGTACAAATACAATACAAGCCAAAAGCAAGATAAAGGATAAAAATGGTAAACCAAAACCAATATCTTCTACATGCTTTTTCTTTTCGAGACATTTCTTCCACCTCCCTTACATATCTCTATTATATTCCTAAGCCTTTGATTTGTAAAGTCTTGACCTAGAGACTTTCTAAAAAATCTGCCAAGTCAAGCACTTCTTCTTGTTCACTCGTTTCCAGACTTCCCAAGACCCCCATCAAGTCCTCCCAACTCGTATCCATCACATCGCGAATGCTCATTCCATAAGGACCCTCTGTAACTTGCTTGACAAAACCATAAAAACGTTTGATCGCTTGCCCAGGTGCTAGCTCTTTTCCTTTGGGTCTACATCACCTACCAGATGAGCATAAATTGCTGTAAAAATAGAAATCACTTTCGCAAAATCTGTGTATTCTAGTAATTGTTCTACTGTCACATCATCAAACAAACTAGCAATAAATCCCAACTGCTTATCAAGCTTCTCTACCTCAGATAAATCACTTGTCAAGGATTCGTTCATGACCAAATAGTCACGATAATCACGAGTTGTGATTTCTTTGCTCTTTTTTAGGACATCTTCTCCCTTGTCATTTTTAATTGTAAATTGAACCTTAGCCATATACTTTCCTTTCTAAAAAAGTAAAAGAGAGCTTTCGCCCTCCTTCTACCCCGCAGCGGTTATGTTTAGTTGACCTTTCAATTTCTTCAACTTTTCAGCATCTGAACCATAAACAATAGCACCATAACGCCCCTTAGTTGCAACGTCTGAACTAGCTGTCGCAGTGAAATTCACACTAGTAGTAGCTAACTCATTCGCCTTATCCTTGAGCGTTTCAAAATCAATAGCATCCATAGAAAGCTGACCTTTATAAAAACCATAGTAAACAGGTTCCCCATCAGCAGTATTACTTTCAATGAGAATGGAAACATTCTTGGCAACTGTGTCTGCACCGAAGTAATAGATACCATCATCATCGCCATACCCCAAAGCATTCGTATATAAAGCTAATGGGACATCAAGCAAGCCCATCTCTACCTTAACATCACCGACTCCTCGATTGGAGACGTGATAAGCCACATTACTACCATAAGTCTTTACAGGGTCACTAGATAATCCAGTTACTCTAGCGGTCTGTGTAGCCCCTTCATTATCTTTACCTTCTAGCGTGAAGAGGTTCTGTCCAACCGTTGGAGTCTGTCCATCATGCACACGAATGGTGACTGATTTAAGTCCGATAAGTGCAGTTCCTTTTACTGTCATTTCTTTTTCCTTCTTTCTAGTATTTCTCATATAGAGCGCTCATACCACGATAAGTCCGAACGTCTACATAGCGCTTAATATCAGGAATCCATTGTTCCAAACCACCTTCAGTCTGATAAAATCCCTGTTCTTCCATTATTTTTTCAATTCTTCCTTGGAGTTCTTTACACTCCACTCGATTAGTAGACTCTACATTGATTTGATAGAGAAAAGTCTTAGCCAAACTAGTATTACTACCGTGAGCCGTCTGCATTGGAGGCCCTACAGGGATAATGACAATACTGGTCTCGCCATCTCCCAAGCTCTCAGGACGCTCAAAAGACTTGATACTAATACCAGATAAAGACTCATCCTCTTCCAAAGCATCGTAGAGTTCAGTTAATTTGTCTTTAATCATTACAAAAACTCCTGTTTTAACTTCATGCCGACTTTAGACTTAAAGACCGGCTTACTCGCTTCAAAAAAGCGGCGCATGACTCCGAAACCACGAGGATGCCCATTCTTTGCATAGCCAAATTCATTTAAGTGAATAATAGTCCAACGAGGACTTTTAAAACCTAATTTAACCATTGGAACTCCGCTGGATGTACCAGTCACATTCCCATGAACGACCGCACCAACCGTCTTCCCAGTGTCAGCGTACACCGCCATAGCCCGTTTGAAAGTTGGCTCAAACTCCTCAACCGTCTCCTTCAAGGCTCTGTTGACCTTTCTACGAACTACCGGCTCTCCTAGTCGAGCCTCAATATTCCTCAAAATATCATCAAATCCTTTTAGATTAGCTCCACTAGACATCACGACCACCTCCGATAAGGACAATCAAAAAATCCCGATTAGCAAAATCAGGACGGACATCAATGATTTGCCATTTCTTACCAACTAGACGGATATCCCCCACTTCGACAAAATGCCGATTTTCAGGCTGATAATCTGTCAGAGGGTCACGAATCTTCAAAGTCATCTTAGCTTTCATCGCTTTTCCAGTTGCAATCTCAACGTCTTTCATACTTGGAGAATAAGTTTGCCCCATCGTATAAAAAGCCTTCTCGTAACTCACATCACGACCATCAACCCCTTTTTTTATTTTAGAGGTATAGAAAGTCAGGGGAGTTCTCAGGTCTCCATTTTGAGACTCAGGCTTTTTGTAACGATAGCTTGGTCCCTCACTCCTCTTCATTTACGCTCACTACTTCCTTAGAGCTACGACTTCTGGACGACTTTTCCAACTCGACATAGTCAGGTAAATGTTCCTTTAGCTCAGCAAATCGTTCTTCTGTCGCTTCAAACCTTTCTCCGACTTGCCTAAGGACTCCCTCCTTGAGGTCATAAAACTCTTTTAATACCTTAATCATCACTATCCTCCATTTCTATCTTATCTAACGATAATGCTAAAATATCCGCTTTGAAATTTTCGTAAAAAAATTCAACTTGGTCATTATAGACATAGCGAGCACGTTCTAAGATAAGTTCCCTTATTTGATGATCGTGTATATTCCCACTTCCTACCAAGCGGGTAATAACCATTTGAGAACTTTCTAACATCCGTGAGAGATTCGCATCTTCTCCGCTATGAAAAATTCTCATCCGCTCCTTAAAAGGAATAAGGAGGGAATGAAGTTTAGCTTCAATCTCCATCCTTCGTCACCTTTTATTTTGCAATACTCAGTGTCCACACAGCAGCAGTCTTTTCATCATGCGCTTTACCATAAGCAAATTGCTTAGCAGTGTAGAGATTCAAGTCTTCTAAAGCATAGGTTTCGGTAAATCGTCCAAATTCAATCCCCCCACCTACAAAGGCATCGTAGCGACCTTTGACAAATGTAGTCACCTTACCAGACGCTTGAGCAACCGACTCAACCAAGATGAGGTTATAAGGCATAGCTGTTACATATACACCCTGAGCATTGAGAGACGTATATTGCTTCTTCACATCCCAGGCATCTACAGGGTTCACTACCATAACCAAATTACCTTCTACTGCAACAGGAGTGGTATTGTCAGCTTTTGTAGAATGGTATTTATAAACCTCCGTCAACTCTTTTACCACGGTAGCAGAGTCTGCGAAAGTCAATGGTTTTTTCTGAGCTTGTTTCTCAGCATAAGTTACTTTTTCACTTTCTGCAGTCCCTGTAAGAGTACGAGACAACCCGATAGGCTTGTTGTCCCCATCACCATTTAAATAACCAGCTTCAAGAGCAGCTGCAAAGGCCTCTGTAATTTGAATAGAGACATAAGACTGCAACCAAGCAGGCCCAAATTTCTCAGAGTCTTTAGGGATTACAACAAAAGCAGTCAATTTAGACTGAATCGCTTCTTCTTCAGCAAATTCTTGTTTCAATTGTCCTTGAATTTCAGCATTGATTTTACCCCAAACCGCTTGACCTGTACGACTAGACTTGAGGAATTTCAAACGAATACCAGCATTACGCAAGCCGATGTGTTGAAGAAGTGGACGGGCTGCCACCATATCCTCAAAAATACGGTCAATTGTTTCCTGAGGGAACAATTTCTCAATTCCTTTGGGAGGAAGTTTCTCAATGTTGTTGAAAAATTCGCGAGCTTCAGCAGTCAACTGCGCATCGTATGGATTCATAGTTGCGATTTCTTTACGAGCAGCCTCTCTAGCGTCGTCTTGCAACTTATCTGTCAATGCTTCAATCATCTCGTTATAGAGCTTATTTTGCTCCTCCATAGGAGCACCAGTTTCTACTGCATTCATAAAGTTCTGACGAGCAGTTGTAAATTCATTACCAAGTTTCATCATTGTTTTTTTATTTCCTTTCTTAAAATGGAAAACGACCCAACCCCACAGGTTCAGTCGTCTTGTCTTCTTTTTTCTTATCTTCTAGAATAGATGAGTTATTATTCAACCTATCACGAACCAAGTCTGCCAATAACTCCAAATCTGGTGTCATCGCAGTTCGGATTTTTTCGATAAAATCACGAGGAATCACAGGTGTCTGACTAGCTACCAAGACAGGAGCTTCTTGACTTTCAAACATGACCTTATCTGCAAAGCCATGATTAACAGCAGAACGAGCATCAAACCACGTTTCACGATCCATTAGTTCCAACAAATCATCTAAAGCCTTACCAGTCTTATCCATATAAGCACTCGCAATTGACTTATTAAAACCTTCCAACACACCAGCCTCATGCAAGAGCGCCTTATGGTCACCACGCACACCAGCAGATACATTATGAATCATGATTTGCGCTGTAGGACTAATTTCCACCTGATCACCAGCCATAGCGATGACGCTTGCAGCACTAGCAGCAATTCCCACGATTTTTACCGTCACATGCCCCTGATAAGCACGCAATGCCGTATAGATTTCACTACCAGCATACACATCACCACCGCCAGAATTGATGTGCACCTCCACATCTTCTCCCGTCGTCGGCAGTACAATATCCTTAGGAGCAGTTGCATCCATGTCTAGCCAATCATAAAACCAGCGGTCATCATTGGATACAATCGCTCCCTTAATCTGAATGATTGTCATCCTCATTTCCTCCTTTCTCTATTTCGTTTTCGCCCTGATAGTTCTTAGTGATAAGGAAAGAATCCCCACCAGGAACAGCCTCAAGACCAAGTTCCAATCTCACCTCATTTCGAGTCATAGCCCCAGATGAGATGAGTTTATCTATGTTCTCAGCCAGAGCAAACTTATCCAGTCCCCCCTCACCAAAAATCACAAATTTTTTCTGATTAGCGTATCCAGCCGAACTCACCATAGCATGGTTTAGAGCGTCACCCACTTTTTTAACCAGCGATTCATAACAATAACTGTTAAACATCTTCTGGCTATTAGACAAATCAGCCATATCTCCATGCATCAAAGCCGTCGGCAAACCTAATATATCTGCAACCTCGTCATCAAATTGACGTCTCAGTTTCTTCAACTCTTCAACTGATAGATTTGTAGTTCCTACCGTATTGGTCAACTCCGAATACTCCACACCATCCATTGTCGGTACAATGGCAACCGTCTTAGACGTAAAGGACTTAAAAAGATTGTCCGCATATCTCTGCAGTTTCTTTCTCTTATCCTCATCAAAAGTTCCATTCGCTTTTGTAGCCAGAACCCCACGGATCTGATTATTTCTAGCTAAGGCTTCCACCAGACGAGTATGTAGTTTTTCATAATCAGAAAACAAGTCAGATACATATTCTTGCAAGCGATTGTTATTATACTGAAGAAAGATGACATCACTCATAGCAAACTTCCTCTGAAATGTATAATCCCCGACAGACACCATCTCAAAGGTGTCATCATACAGAGCATAACGCCTACGAGTAAAAGCATCAGCTACCAGTAACTGCTTATCATCAGACAAAACAATGAGTACTTCGTTTTTCGTCAATAAGCGATAAATGACCTTCTGCCAGAACTCCGAGGCCGACTCATTCTTATTGGGACGCACATTTAAAATATAATCCCAGTCTGACGTCACATGATGATTCTCCACCATATACCGAAATTCCGACTTAGCAAAGATACGAGCCACAAACTCCGCCGACTTATCAATCGCTAAACTCTTTAACTGCAAACACCCCAACATTCGTTCCAACTCTTCAAAATCAAAACCAACATCAGGCGCATCACGCTTAAATAAATTTAAGAACCCCATGCTTCCCCTCCTTCCTCTTATTTTTGCCGACCACCCACCCAAAATTAAAAGCACTTAGATTTCTCTAGTGCTTTAAACTACTATTTAGTGTAGATTTTAGGAACAACTGCATATTTTATTTCTTTACCTCGTTTTAGGCTTACCTTAGATATTCTTACATAACCCTCTGTCCTATACTTAGACGGTTCCATATAATGGATAAGTTGATTTGCTAACTCTCTAGGTACATAACCAACAAAATAACCTTCAACTATTACTTTTATCGCATTACCATGATAAGGATTGTCTGGTTCTGGTTTAAATTGAAAATTATTTGTTTTAACCGTTTCTAAATGATCTAAATCTTTTTGTAACTTATAAAAAGGAACTTCTCCAGAATCTCGATAAAAAGTCCCCACAACGGTAAATCTTCGTTTCCAAACAAGACCACTTTCAATTTCTTTATCTGTGAACTCTTGCTTATTATCAGTTTTTTTACCTGAATCAGATTTTGGTTTTATATCCTCTTCTAACCACTCTTGTTTCTTTTTCTCTATTTCACATTCCAAGTCTATACAACATTGTTCCAACCAACTAACTCTCTCGCTTTTTTGATTAGAAGCACCAATTATTCCTAAGATGGACAGAAAAGCTAATATAAAACCAAAGAATTTAACAAAAAAACCAGAAAGTATAAAAATCATAAAAATACTTATAAAAAGAAAAATCACTGAAATCATCTGACCAGGAGTCATACCTGATTTTAAATTATCAATTTCCTTATTTGCTTTAGCTATTTCATTCTCTAATTCAAGTAATTGTTCCTGTCTGTTCATTCGTCCATCTCCTAATCCTACTAGCAAAATAATATTGCATTAAATATCAGAATTAGTATATCAAAAAACAGAGCTACATTCAATTACAATAATGTCATTACCTAAAACTCCCAATCCTCTAACATGTCAAGGAATTCCCCAACGTTCGACTCATGTACAAGCTCACGTTTGTATAGAGCAGCAATCAAGGCATGGAAACCATCCGTCTTTCTTCTGACGGGCTCTTTCTTCAAGAAACGCTTATTGCCATCCTTGTCCTCTTTGACGTAGGTATTATCCGTATACCAAATCATAGAATTATCATTCTCAAAGACAAAACGTTCATTGGCAAATCCATCTTCGATGATTGGCGCAACCTTGGATTGAATCGCCCCAGGATTTCTCAAGAACTCATATTCAAAACCAGCCTCTTCCAAAAGAGGTTTTAACAAGTCCATTCTGAAACCATCTGCACATACAAGCTCAATCTGATAAAACTTACTCCATTCATTCAATTTTTCGACCAATAAACGAGGGTCAATACTAGGGCCGTCCACAATTGTAAATAAGCCTCTATCTGCCCATTCCTGAATAGGAGCTTTAAGTTTAAAAGCTTTCAAAAATGCTTTACGAGCAAATGAATGTTGTTTCCAGATAAACTCATCTCCGTTCTTAAACAACAAACCAACACTCGCAAAATCTCGAATGCTAGCATAGTCAAATCCTGCGACACAGGACTTACCCAACAAGTCAATACCAGGCGAACGTAAACAAGCAAGTAATCTTTCACGAGTCGTCACATCTTTCTCAAGGTCTGCTTCAGGAAGATTCATCCGTTTAGTCATGAACTCCTGACGACCAGACGGCTCCAGCTCAAGGTCATCATAGTCAGCCTTAGTTCTAGCAAGCAACCTCTTAGCGTAAGGCGTGCTTTCATCCAACATCGGATTTGCTTTCGGCCAATTCTTCATGTCATCCACCTCATCCGCACTATCAAGCTTGCAGATAAAAGGGAAGAGTCTGAAATCATCAACCTCTCCATTCAAGATTTGCATAGACTTCTCTATCAGCTTGTCATAGAACCCCTCGCGCACATACCCATTCGTACCGTTGTAGAAAGTCCTGACATGAGCAATCTTACCAAGACCAGACCTTTGAACCTTCACAGCCTTATCATTTTCAAATTGGTGAATCTCATCAAACTCAAGACAACCATCACGAGCAGAGTCCATAGTCTTCGGATTATTCGTCCGAAAAGAAAAGACCGAGTTGTTCGCTCGACCTGTGATAGACATTTTAGTCAGATAGAAATGGTCCTCAAGACCACGCCTTTGGATAGTCTCATAAACTTCCTCAAACGAAACCTTACCCTGTTTCTCAGAGTTAGCAGTGATAGTCACATCGTAATCTCTGATAGGGTAGATAGGGCTGATAAAAAACGATGACCTTGCTGACATAAAACCATTCTTACCACCCCCACGAGCAAGTGTGTATAGATACTCGTCAAAGTGTGGTTCCTCGTCTACCTTCCGAAAAAGAAAAATGAACGGTGTCAAGAAAAGTTGATACTTAGCCAGAGGGAAAAAATTCTTTTCCGCAAACCGAATGAACTTATCAATCAAGTCATTATCAAAATACAAATCATCACGAGGATAGATTTTCTCCTTGATGATTTTAAACAGCAACTTCCTTTCCTTGTTGACAACAACTTCTCCATTCTCAGCCATTTTGATGTAGTCATCAACCAGCGGATGAGAAATCATAACAGATCACTTCCAGACGTAGCTTTCTCGACAGGAGAATTTTCAACATCAAAATCAAACGACCGCTCAATAGCCAAAAGCTGATTACTGGTTGTGTTGATTTCCTTGATGAGAGAATTCGCTTTTTGGAATCTTTGTTGTCCATTGTGAACAGTGATGACCAGTCCGTCTTCATGAAGTTTAGCTTTCAGCTCATAAAGCAGCCGGACAAGATAAAGATAGCGATTGACTTTTTCATACTGAATCGCATCCTTTTTTCTAGGACTGAAATAGCCAATTTTAGAAAGTAGCTGATTTTCTAATTCTTTTATATTTTTTTCCGAGTATTCTTCCATTACCCCCCACCCCCTTTAATTTTTTGTTAAAAATTTGGACAGTCGAGTGCAGACCGCTTACCGACATCTTTGAAAATTTCCGATTTTTTTGACCGGGGGGTGTTTAAGATTCGTTCACCTAACCCCACCATTCATCTTTTCGGAAATTTCTGTCATTCTTATCAAAACGATCATGCCTTTTATTATGACATGCCTTGCACAATGTTCGTAGGTTATCGATATCAAGCGCGAACTCTGGATAGAACTCTAGCTCCTTGATATGGTCAACTTCTAAATTAGTAGTCGTGACCTTGCCTTCATCCCTGCACCATACACATTCGTAATGATCTCGTTTAAGTGCTTGCCTTCTTATCGTTCTCCACTCACTGGAATTGTAAAATTGGTTTCGTTCTTCTCGAGTTGAAACTTCAATCATTGTTTAATATTCTTTGTTCATTATATCTTTCGTCAATAATTATCTTAAAGATACTTATTTTAAATTGCTGTTACTCTATATTTTCTAGCGTTCAATTAGACATATCTTATATTCTGTCTAATTCAAACAGTCGCCAAAAAGCCTAACACAATAAGGATATACAGTAATCCACTAAATGAATTAGCGTTTGACTCGTTATGTCTAATTGGTTAACTACAATCCAAAATTTGACATCGCTTTGTCCTGTTGATCTTGACGAATACCTATATATCTTAAGGTAATAGCTGGTGATGAATGATTAAACAAACTCATCAACATTGCTATATCTTTTGTCTTTTTATAATAATGATATCCAAATGTCTTCCTCATTGAATGAGTTCCTATATTTTCAATACCACACTCAGATGCAGCAACTTTTAAAATCCAATCCACAGTCCTACGATCAAGTGGTTTATTTTTTCCGACTCTACTTTGAAATAAAAAATGATGATGAGGTTTATTTTGTATATACTCTCTAACCTCACGTTTGAGAGTTTTAGTCATTTTAATCTTTTTCTTCTTCCCAGTCTTTTGTTCTTTCAGTTTGATATACCAACCTTGAACATCCTTTACTCGAATTTTTAAAATGTCACCAACTCGCAAACCTGAATTGATACCAAAAAGAAATAAAATATAATTACGCTCATTCCATTCTCTCAGATAATCTTTCATAGCCTGTATATCATCTTTATCCCTGATTGGTTCTACAATATTCAAAACAAGTATCACCACCTTTCAAATAATCAAAAAAAGCCACTGGTCGTGGCATTGAATATGACAGTAGCTGGAATTGAACCAGCTGGTCTAGCAGTAAAACGCACGTTTGGTAAAAGTTTCAAGGAGACCCAAACAACCTGCTAACCTATCCTTACTGTCTAAGAGGCCGAAACCTCTGTATTTTTAGGAGTCCTCATGACTGTTCGTTACCCAATCATTGGATAATACTATTTTAGCACCTTTTTCCGCTCCAATTCTCCCAAGATTTTCCCAGATTTTTCCCAAGATTTTCCCAGATTTTTCCCAAGATTTTCCCAGAAATCACTTGTAAACCAAAAGGTTGCTTGCTTGATAGGACTCCGCGAACTCTAGTAGAGCTTTGTTTAATATCCGATAATACTCACTAGATGAGTAGCCTAGTTCTGAGTAGATGCTGTAGTCTTCCCTCCTTTTCTTCCTGCAATATCGTTCGATTAGGATACGTGTATATTCCATATCGGAAAGATTGTTGATTGCTTTAGCGATTAGTTCTAAATCCTGCTGAGCTGATACTCTACGCAAGACCATGCTTTCTACCTGCTTACTTGTCTGACCACTTGATGATTTTGGTTCAAGCGAGTAGGATATTGTTATTTTGGGGGCGTATTCTTCTCCAGCAATCCGTCTCAGACGACTGTATTTTTTTAGGACTTTGATAGCTTCCTTTCTGGTTTTCTTTTCATCGATGATATCCAATAACTCTATTTGCACACGAACTCCTCCTCATGATATAATAGTTATGCGAAACCATACCATGAGGAGTCAGCTGTGCTGGCTTTTTTCATGCCCTACTCCCGAGAATAATATCAGCAGGAAAAGCAAAGTAAGTACAGATATCTTCTACATTATAAATATTCGGTACACTTTCCTCCTTCTCCCATTTAGCAATCAGGTAGCGACTATAGCCTAGTTTAGCTGCTAACTTTTCTTGTGACAACTTCCTTTCCTTACGTTTTTGCTTTAGCAAGAAAGCAAACCTACTTGCTTGTCTTGGATTTAATTTATCCTTCATCATCCACCTCAATCTTTATGACTGCCCTACCATTCGGATGGCGTTTTTGTGTAGATGCAAAAGTGTAATACTTCAACATCCTCTCGGCAATTCCTGTTTCTTTGCTGATTTCAGCAAGAGTGCCCATGGTAATGAAGGTGTCGCCATCATACAAAGCGTATTCACTCATGCTCCATCTCCTCAATCAGCCAATCAAGGTTCTTTCTGGCTTTCTTCAGGTCTTCCAGACCGTTTTTCTTTTGAAACCGTAACATATACTTGATTGCGTTGCCCCAAAAGAAAGCAGACGCTCCGGAAAGGTTCCCAACGAAGTTATGCACAACATCGATAGCCTCAAGACCGTTTGCACCTTGGTAGTGGCTTGGTTTGTTTATATTGTCAATTATTTCTGGGTTCATTCCTTATCCTCCAAAAGTTCTGGGTTTTCGTAGATATTGCCAATGACTTCATAATTCTTGCGAATATCTTCATAGTCCATAGCTTGAAACCATTCATCATCATAACTAGAATTAAGGTGAAACCCGATATTTTTTATTTTATATCCAAAATCTTCCTCATAAATCCATTTACCAAATTTGACTACGCTGGGCATTCCACTATTCCTAGAAACCACATCCTCCTCGAAAATCTCCACCCCGTTCTTATCCTTGAGTCCTGTTGATTGCATGAGGATCAATTCTGACTTTTCGATAGGAATAAGAAGTTTGGAGTCCGATGTTGGTTTTTCCATGTTGCAAATCAAGCCGTTATCTGTGATAAAAAAATGTTCTACGAATTTCTTTTCTACGCTATCCCACACTCTAAATTTTGGTGTCATGCCAAATCCTCCTCCTTCACAAAGCTGCCATCAATCCAACGACCCTTGC
>NZ_VMMK01000051.1:0-6222 GCF_013277255.1 Streptococcus sp. 2154 | reverse complement strand
TTTTGATTTTAGTCCAGTATTATATTAAACTTGATTAATCAACTATTGATAAATCAATAGAAAGGAGGAAGAAATGATAGAGATTCAAGATTTACTGTATCAACTCCGCTTGTCTGAGCAAGCGAGTACGCAATTGTTTGAAAAAAGGCTTGGGATTAGTTTGACACGGTATCAGATTTTATTATTTTTGTTGAAGCATTCCCCTTGTAATCAAATAGCGGTTCAGGAGCGTTTGAAGATTGATCAGGCTGCTTTGACACGGCATTTTAAGATTTTAGAAAAGGAAGGTTTGGTGGAGCGTCATCGTAATCCTGAAAATCAGCGAGAAGTCTTGGTAGAGGCTACGAAGTATGCCAAGGAGCAGTTAGTGATGAATCCACCTCTGCAGCATATCAAGGTTAAGAAAGAGATGGAAAGTATCTTAACAGAGTCTGAGAGAACAGAATTCAGCCGTTTATTAAACAAATTGGTTTTGAGCATTGAAAATATAGAAATTTAAGGAGAAATAGATGTCAATTATTACAATTATTTTAGCAACAATCGTTGCTTTGGAGCATTTTTACATTTTTTATTTGGAAAGTATTGCAACGCAATCAGAAGCGACTAGTCGTGTCTTTAACATGGACAGGGAAGAACTAGCTCGTCCGTCGGTAAGTTCACTGTTTAAAAATCAAGGGATTTATAATGCTCTGCTAGGAGTCTTTCTCCTGTATGGGATTTATTTCTCACAGAATTTAGAAATTGTGACTATTTTTGTTTTATTTGTGATTGGTGCTGCGGCTTATGGCTCTCTCACAGCAGATAAGAAAATTATTTTGAAGCAAGGTGAGCCAGCTATTTTAGCCTTGATTAGTATTTTTCTCTTTAAATAAGTTCAAAGGTCAATCTTAGTCTCGCTAGTCCTTTTCACTCCGGAATAAGGGAAATATGTTATACTTGTTTTTAAGAAAAAGTCTCATTGAATTTGTTTTGAGGAGTTAGAAATGAAAGTATTAGTGACAGGTTTTGAGCCCTTTGGAGGGGAAAAGGTTAATCCAGCTTTGGAGGCCATTAAAGGTTTACCAGCTGAAATCCATGGTGCTGAGGTCCGTTGGTTAGAAGTGCCAACAGTCTTTCACAAATCGGCTCAAGTATTGGAAGAAGAGATGAACCGCTATCAACCTGACTTTGTCTTTTGTATTGGCCAAGCAGGTGGAAGATCTAGCTTGACGCCTGAACGAGTGGCTATAAATCAAGACGATGCACGCATTCCTGATAATGATGGTAATCAACCGATTGACCTTTCCATTCGCCAAGACGGTGCTTCGGCCTACTTTAGTAGTTTACCGATTAAAGCGATTGTTCAAGCTATAAAAAAAGAGGGCTTGCCGGCCTCTGTTTCCAATACGGCAGGGACTTTTGTCTGCAACCATTTGATGTATCAGGCCCTCTATTTGGTAGAAAAGAAATTTCCACATGTTAAGGCAGGTTTTATGCATATTCCTTATATGATGGAATAGGTGGTGAATCGACCTACAACTCCAGCTATGAGTTTAGTGGATATTAGGCGAGGGATAGAAGCGGCAATCGGAGCCATTATAGAACATGGAGATCAGGATCTCAAGTTGGTAGGCGGAGAAACTCATTGATAGAAAAAAGCTTGAGGGAAAACCTTCAAGCTTTTGGACGTTTTCGAGCCAATACTGCTCGGTAAAAAATCATTTTATTAATTAATTTGAATGTAGGGTAGGAGTGAAAAACTAGCCCTACCAGGGGTAGTTTAGTTGGTATTTTTTACTAAGTGCTGCTCTAAGTACTGCTCTATAAAAGCTGATTTTAGTACATTGGATATAAGGTAGGAGTAAAAAACTAGCAATGCCAAAGGTAATCCAATTGAGGAAGTACCAAGGAAGAAGCTGTAAATCTAGGACAAAGTGCTGGAACTTGTAGCCCTTCATAAAGGAACGGCTAGTTTTTAGGATTCGTCTTGGTGAGGCCTGTCCTAGGTCTAGACTATAACAGAGAAGAAATTCCACCTGTGAATAGGCATAATACTGTGGAATATAGAGGATATTTCCTACAATGATCAAGATGAGACTTGCAAGAAAGTAGAGTCCAAAGACCATGAGGAAACGCTCGGTTTCAACTGATGAGAGATCTAGATTTGGAAACTCAGGATGTAGGGTGACGAATTTTTGGGCTAAAAAGCTACTATAAAAGAGGAAGTAAATCCCAAGTAAATTAGGGATACTCCATAAAAAGAGATAGAAACGTTTGAGAAGTAGGGTCAAAAAGGTTTGAGAAAAGCGCTCCTCATCAAAGAGAGCTAGGCTGTTTTTTACAGATGGCTCCGTTTTAGAATCTTTCATGAGTGTCAGGGTTGCATAGACGGAACTGGTCAAAAGAATAGTCCCGATAAAGGAGACTAGTAGAGGAAAGAGGTAGGCTTGAAGTATTTGACCAAGTATGCTGAAAAATGGCTGTTCTAAAACAGTCACGTGGATCCGAGATAAGGGATTAAGAAAACCAGATAAGATGACCAGCATACTGGGAAGGATATAGAGGAGAAAGAGACGGGGGGTGTCAGCCTGAAAATGTTTTGACTCCTGACGAATTGTTTTTAAATCAATTTTTGGATAGTTCATTCTCTTATTATACCATAGTTCGTGACAGTTCCAGCTTTTTTTGATAAAATCATACAGTATGCCCTTGGGTACAAAGTATGAACTGGGACTGTCTTTCCCAGCTTCGGAGGTAAAAAATGTCAGATTCACCAATCAAATACCGTTTGATTAAGAAAGAAAAACATACAGGAGCTCGTCTGGGAGAAATCATCACTCCCCACAGCACCTTCCCAACACCTATGTTTATGCCAGTTGGGACTCAAGCCACTGTCAAAACTCAGTCGCCTGAAGAATTGAAGGAGATGGGTTCGGGAATTATCCTGTCAAACACCTATCATCTCTGGCTTCGTCCTGGAGATGAACTTATTGCTCGCGCAGGTGGTCTCCACAAGTTCATGAATTGGGACCAGCCTATCTTGACAGATAGTGGTGGTTTTCAGGTTTATTCCTTAGCAGATAGCCGTAATATCACAGAAGAAGGAGTAACCTTTAAAAACCATCTCAATGGTTCCAAGATGTTCCTATCGCCAGAAAAAGCTATCTCTATTCAGAATAATCTAGGCTCAGACATCATGATGTCCTTTGACGAATGTCCTCAGTTTTATCAACCTTACGATTACGTTAAGAAATCAATCGAGCGTACCAGTCGTTGGGCTGAGCGTGGTTTGAAGGCTCACCGTCGTCCGCATGACCAAGGGTTATTTGGGATTGTGCAGGGGGCAGGATTTGAAGACCTGCGTCGCCAATCGGCTCATGACCTTGTCAGCATGGATTTCCCAGGCTACTCTATCGGTGGCTTGGCAGTAGGAGAAACCCACGAAGAGATGAATGCGGTTTTGGACTTCACAACCCAACTGCTTCCTGAAAATAAACCTCGCTATTTGATGGGTGTCGGAGCGCCAGATAGCTTGATTGATGGGGTCATTCGTGGGGTGGATATGTTTGACTGTGTCTTGCCGACTCGTATCGCTCGTAACGGGACTTGTATGACCAGTCAGGGACGTTTGGTTGTCAAAAATGCCCAGTTTGCTGAGGACTTTACGCCACTGGATCCTGAGTGTGATTGCTACACATGTAAGAACTACACACGCGCCTACCTTCGTCACCTACTCAAAGCTGATGAAACCTTCGGTATCCGCTTAACTAGCTACCATAATCTTTACTTCTTGCTTAACCTGATGAAGCAAGTGCGACAAGCCATCATGGATGACAATCTCTTGGAATTCCGTGAGTATTTTGTGGAAAAATATGGCTATAATAAGTCAGGACGCAATTTCTAAAACGGAATAGATATAAGCTAAAAATCCTAAGTTTTCTCTTAGGATTTTTCTTCTTTTTTTGATAGAATAAAGTGTATAATGAAAGGGAGAATAAACTCGTATGCGCATTAAATGGTTTTCCTTGATTAGGATTACAGGTTTACTACTGGTACTCTTGTATCATTTCTTTCAGACCATCTTTCCTGGAGGATTTTTCGGGGTAGATGTCTTTTTCACATTTTCAGGTTTCCTGATTACGGCTCTACTCATCGAAGAGTTTTCTAAAAATCATGAGATTGACTTGATTGGATTTTTTAGGAGACGCTTTTATCGGATTGTGCCACCTGTGATTTTGATGGTCTTGGTAACCATGCCCTTTACCTTTCTAGTTCGCCAAGATTATGTGGCTGGAATTGGGGGTCAGATTGCGGGTGTTTTAGGCTTTATGACTAACTTCTATGAACTGCTAACAGGTGGGAGTTATGAATCTCAGTTCATTCCTCATTTGTTTGTTCATAATTGGAGCTTGGCCGTTGAGGTTCACTACTATATTCTTTGGGGATTGGCAGTTTGGTTCTTATCCAAACAGTCCAAATCAAATGGTCAGTTGAGGGGAATGGTTTTTCTCTTATCAGCTGCTGCCTTCTTGATCAGCTTCTTCTCCATGTTTATTGGTAGTTTTCTAGTGACCTCTTATTCCTCTGTTTACTTCTCCAGTTTAACTCATGTCTATCCATTCTTTTTGGGAAGTATCCTAGCAACGATTGTAGGCGTTCGTCAGACGACTTCCCTCGTCAAGCAGTTGGATAAAATCTGGGATTTACGCAAGACCCTTTTGGTTTTTGGAGGAGGTTTTGGCTTCTTACTCATTTTGACCTTCTTTGTCAAATTTACCTATCTTTTTGCCTATCTTATGGGCTTCTTACTTGCTAGCCTTGCAGCTCTTGCTATGATTCTGGCGGCGCGTGTCTTACATGAAAAGACACATCATATACAAGAGACAAAGATGATTAGCTTTTTAGCGGATACTAGCTATGCAGTTTATCTCTTCCATTGGCCTTTCTACATCATTTTCTCACAGTTGACCTCAAATCTTCTTGCTGTGTTATTAACTTTGATTTTTTCTTATGGATTTGCCAGTCTTTCATTTTATGTATTGGAACCTTGGATTGCAGGCAAGAACACACCTATTTTACAAACTCTTCGTCCCCTGCCTTATATTCACACAATTCTTGCAACAAGTACGGGAATCTTGGCCTTCATTGTCTTCTTAGTGACTTTGTTGGCACCACAAGTGGGAGCGTTTGAGACAGACTTAACTGTCAATGGCTTGAAGCAAGCTGCTAGTACTATTGCCCAAACAAAAGTGATAGCAGAACGAGCAGAAGCTGATAGTTTAGGAATTGCTGATGGCACTATGTTAATTGGTGACTCGGTGGCTTTAAGGGCAAATACAGCCCTGCAGACAGCTCTTCCTGGAGCACAAATTAACGCGCAGGTCAGCAGAACAACCAAGACTGCCAATGAAATCATGATAAACAATAGCCAAAATAAATTTTTACCTAAGATGGTGGTCATTGCGACTGGGGTAAATAATCCTGAAAATTACAAGGAAGACTGGGACAGTATCGTGAAAAATCTTCCTAAGGGCCACCATATGGTTTTGGTGACTCCTTATGAGGGAGATAAGACAAAAGAGACCTATGCCATCGTTGAGAAGGCTGCTGCCTACATGAGAGAATTGGCAGAGAAGACACCTTACATCACGATAGCAGATTGGAATCAAGTTGCGAAAGAGCATCCAGAAATTTGGGCAGGAACAGACCAAGTCCATTTCGGAAGTGACACTAGCACTATTGAAGCAGGAGCAAAATTGTATGCAGATACGATTGCCACAGCCTTGAAGACAGCTCAAGACAAGCCAGTCAAATCAAAATAACGTGTATTAAAAAGAGAAGAGTTGGAGAAATCCAACTCTTTTAAAATATCGCATCTCTGTGCCTTTCTTGTGTTTGTGGTTGAACAACAAGTATAACACAGAGGTGTTTTCTTATGTCTACACTTTCAGCTAGTTGAACCATCTAATTTTTAGGAGGGCTGGGTGGCTAACTTCATTATATAACTTTCATTTAGTAAATCGAACGTGAAAATGTCCCATTTGATAAAATAGTCGTATGAAAAGGATCCAACTGAATATGAATGAAACGAAAAAATATCTTGTGATAAAAGCTATAGACCAAGGAAAGAAAACAAAGAATCGAGCCTGTGTCGAACTGAATCTTTCTGAAAGACAAATCAATCGTCTGCTACTAGCCTATCAACAGAAAGGAAAAGAAGTCTATTTCAGCAGAAAGACGATA
>NZ_VMMK01000050.1:0-745 GCF_013277255.1 Streptococcus sp. 2154 | reverse complement strand
TTCAAGCCAGTTTTTCTCGTAGAGAAAAACAAGAAAACCACCAGCTATGCTGGTGGCTGACAAGGCTTCTAGCTTCCATTTATTTTTCCAAGTATAATCTAATTGTTCAGGTTAGATAAAGGAGGAAAAATAAATGGCTAAAACCAGTTACAGTTTATCACATACTAAATGGATGTGCAAATATCATATAGTTTTTACACCTAAGTATCGCCGTAAGGCGATATATTACAAAGTCAGGTCGGATTTGATAGATATTATTAAACATCTATGCGGTTGTCGTGGCGTGGAGATTATCGAAGGTCATATGATGCCAGACCATGTACACCTGCTTGTACTGATACCTCCCAAACTTTCGATTTCCGATTTTATGGGGTATCTCAAGAGCAAAAGTGCATTGATGATATTTGATAAGCACGCTAATTTAAAATATAAGTATGGAAATCGAAAGTTCTGGGCTAGGGGATACTATGTAAGTACCGTTGGACTAAACGAAAAGACCGTAGCTAAATATATTCGCGAGCAGGAAAAGAATGACATTGCACTCGATAAGCTGAGTGTAAAAGAATATGAAGATCCGTTTTCTGATGGCGGATTTAGAACAAGGTAAAAGCCCGTTGTGACGGGCATTAGTCAAGTAATATAGCACGACCTGAACGAAGTTCAGCGAGCGTCTTTAGACGCCGCTGGAGAGAAACGGCTTATAGCCGGTGTACAAGCCACCCGTTTTCACGGGTGGTTATGACTT
>NZ_VMMK01000005.1:4126-6643 GCF_013277255.1 Streptococcus sp. 2154 | reverse complement strand
ACAGGAGATTCCTTTTTCCTCATTGCTGGAGGATGCAATACTGAGTGGACCAATGAATTTCTACGGCAAGTCTCACAAGCTTATCCAGATGACTATATTTTACTTGTCATGGATAATGCTATATGGCATAAATCAAGTACCTTAGAGATTCCAAGTAATATTGAGTTAGCTTTTATCCCACCTTATACTCCAGAAATGAACCCTATTGAACAAGTCTGGAAAGAAATTCGAAAACGAGGTTTCAAAAATAAGGCTTTCCAAACATTGGAAGCCGTCATTGATAAGCTTCAAGAAGTTATTCAAGGACTGGAAAAAAGCGTTTTAAAGTCCACTGTCAGCAGACAATGGACAAGGTTGCTTTTTGAAAATGATTGAGTATTAATCTTCTTTATGACTCCTTTTTAGGCTTGCTTTTTCTAGGTTTATCTTTTGGTATGTGATCTTTCTTTGGCAAAACATCTGCTATTTCACTTGTCTTGACCTCGCTTTTAGCGAGGGTTTTCTTCTATATAAATCTAGTAACAGCTTCCAGCAAACTTGTCGCATTCTTTTTCTAGTGGTATAATGTTACTAGTCTGATGAATGGAGGAAACAAGATGAAAGAATATAACAAGTCTAGTAAGTTAGAGCATGTTGCTTATGATATCCGTGGTCCGGTTTTGGAAGAAGCCATGCGGATGCGAGCAAATGGAGAAAAGATTTTGCGTCTGAACACAGGAAATCCAGCAGAATTTGGCTTTACAGCGCCAGACGAGGTCATCCATGACTTGATTATGAATGCGCGTGATAGTGAAGGCTATTCTGATTCCAAAGGGATTTTCTCAGCCCGTAAGGCCATCATGCAGTACTGCCAACTGAAGAAATTCCCCAATGTGGCTATAGATGATATTTACCTTGGAAATGGTGTCAGTGAGTTGATTGTCATGTCCATGCAGGGGCTTTTGGACAATGGAGATGAGGTCTTGGTGCCTATGCCCGACTATCCTCTCTGGACAGCGGCTGTCAGCCTAGCTGGGGGAAATGCCGTTCACTATATCTGTGATGAAGCTGCAGAATGGTACCCTGATATTGCGGATATCAAGTCAAAAATCACTTCCAATACCAAGGCAATCGTCCTTATCAATCCAAACAACCCAACTGGAGCCCTTTATCCGAAGGAACTCTTGCTGGAGATTATTGAGATTGCCCGTCAAAACGACTTGATCATCTTTGCGGATGAGATCTATGATCGCATGGTCATGGATGGGCATGTGCATACGCCTGTGGCGAGTCTGGCACCGGATCTCTTCTGTGTCAGCATGAATGGTCTGTCAAAATCGCATCGTATCGCTGGTTTCCGTGTGGGTTGGATGGTCTTGTCTGGCCCTAAGACTCATGTTAAGGGCTATATCGAAGGGCTCAATATGCTGTCCAATATGCGCCTTTGCTCTAACGTTTTGGCCCAACAAGTCGTCCAAACCTCCTTGGGTGGTCACCAGTCAGTCGATGAATTACTCCTTCCTGGTGGACGGATTTATGAGCAAAGAAACTTCATCTACCATGCCATTCAGGATATTCCAGGTTTATCTGCCGTTAAACCCAAGGCGGGTCTCTATATCTTCCCCAAAATCGACCGCAATATGTACCGTATCGATGATGATGAGCAGTTTGTCCTTGATTTCTTGAAGCAGGAAAAGGTGCTCTTGGTTCATGGTCGCGGTTTTAACTGGCAGGAACCAGACCACTTCCGTATCGTTTACCTTCCTCGTGTCGAGGAACTAGCCCAAATCCAAGAAAAGATGACTCGTTTCTTAAAACAGTATCGCAGATAGGGCTTACATGAGAAAAAGCTGGAAACATTTGCCTAGAGCTATTGACAAAAGTGACAGAATCAGATAGAATGGTAAAGTATGTTTAGTAACTGATCACTTTATAGCCGGCTAAACGAATACAAAATCTATGAGGAGGTATTCATCGTGAAACGTACTTATCAACCAAGTAAACTTCGTCGTGCGCGCAAACACGGATTCCGTAACCGTATGTCAACTAAAAATGGTCGTCGCGTATTGGCAGCTCGTCGTCGTAAAGGACGCAACGTTTTGGCTGCCTAGTCCAAACCACGGAGAAGGAAAGTCAGTAGGAACTCGAGTCTACTGGCTTTTATTGTGCTTAAAAATAGGGGCAAGAGTAGATGAACCCGGTGTCAAAGATAGAGTAGCTGGAAGCTAGGATAGTAGATAGCGACTGCTAAAACAGTTTTAGAAATTGCTTTGCATTTCCTAATCAATCTGTTGCGTTTTTATTTCCTTTCGCTATAGATCTGTCTGGTAAAGGAAGGGCTCGTCATAAGCTATAGTAGATTGAAACGAGAATAGGACACCTCTACTTCTAAAACATCTCATTTTTAGGAGGGCTGGGTGGCTAACTTCCTTATAGAACTGTTAGTGAGATTCAGCGATGAAAAAAATGATAAAAGTGTCAGGATAAGTGTTGACTAATTTTATCAAAGTGGTATAATGTAGCTGTGATAGCTGTGAT
>NZ_VMMK01000005.1:0-3985 GCF_013277255.1 Streptococcus sp. 2154 | reverse complement strand
AGCTGTGATAGCTGTGATATTATAGTTACTTGAGGCTTAAGGGTGACCTCGTATCATCTCCTATCATTTACTCACTAGTAAGAATCACGGTGCTGTTTCTAGCTTCACTCTCTGAAGGAGTGGGAGTTGGGAAACTTATTTTTTATTATATCATTAGTCTTCTTAAGGAGGTAACATGGAAGATAAATCGAATTCACTCAGTAGGGTAAAGCGCCATCAACGCGAAAAAGTCTTGCGCTTCTCTATTCGTAAATATAGCTTTGGTGCAGCTTCTGTTGCGGTTGCGGCTCTTATGTTTATGGGGGCCAATGTCGTGAGTGCAGATAGCCCAAGCCAAAACACGTCGTCATCGACTACTGGTCTAGCTAGCCCGAAAGATGGGGAGCAGTCGTCTGAAGCAGGGCAGGCAAGGGATGAAAATCAAGCCGAAGTAGCCAGTGAGCCTTCAGCAAATAAAGAAGCTCAACCTGCTGAAGAGAAAGCTGCTACAGTTGATAGCAGCCGCTTGAGCAAGCTAATGGAAGAGGTAAGTGCTCTTCTTTCTACCGACTCGAAGCACGATCCTTCAGTTGTAAGTCCTATTAAGGAGCGACTTCAAAAAGGAAAAGAATTATTAGCCCGTGCTGATGCAGGTCAAGGGGAGCTTGACAGTCTTGCTGAGGACTTGGAAAAAGACTTGGTAGTCTTATCAAGTTCTTCTAAAGAAGAAAGTCAGCCGCAGGGAAGTGAATCAGCGGATAAAAATGCCTCTTCTGAAAGGAGCGACCATAAGGAGGAGGGTTCAGACAGGGCTGCTTCTGCATCTGGAGCAGAAGATAAACCTAAGAGATCTAGAAGATCTAAGAGGGCTCTGGAATCTATCCCGGGTACTGTTAACGAAGGTGCTTTGTCTGATGTCAGATACTTTGCTTCTGTTGATCCATCTACTAACAAAGGTCAAAATACAAGGAATGATGATCCAGATTTTACTAGTGATAAGACAGTAATCAGAGCAAATTTTAAGGAAGAAAATGGACAAAAATGGATGGTCTACGATGTCTTCTTTAATAACGATGGAAAAAGAATGGTGAGTCGCTCATACCAGCAACAGTATTATTTCCAAGCTCCGTTTAATATCATGCACTCCTCTAACACGGTAAAAGACTTGAGTTTCACACGATACAAGAAATTTGATGGAAGAAGGCTTTCTGATGGGAATATCGGATTCCAAAAATATGGAGAGACAGCCTTCATCGATAAACAGTGGGAACAGAAGCCATATATCTTTAACAATGATTATATCAGTTTGTATGATCCACGTTCAGGAGTAACTAGAGATAACCAGCGTTGGGATGTATTCAAAAATAACCAAGAAAATTCTGTTCTGAATACTCTTACCAAAAAACCAGACGGTAAGTATCCAGAATTATCATATTATTTGGGGATTAAGGTTGGAGAACAAAGTATAGATTATGCTGTTCATATGCATGCGAAGATTAGACTTAAAGACGATGTGACTGCTGATGAAGCAGCTAGATACGGTCATGTCTACGCTGCCACGACAACATACGGAAAAACGACTAATCAGTCATATATTGTGGGAGCATTGGGTGCCAGATTAGAAACGACCACAGAGGCAGAAACCTACCCTATCAAAGGTAGTTCACACACCAAAACGGTGGGAGATAGTCTTCCAAATACAGATAACCCTGTAGGTGATGGCTATATCACTTCAAAAAGTGGTAAAGACTTCCCGTCAGGAATGGCTTGGAGCTGGAAAGACAATCGTAAACCAAGTACAGATCAAGCTGGAGTCTTTACTTATAAAGTAATTGCTACCTACAGTGATAAGTCATCATCAGAAGATGCTAACTCAGGCTCAGACGGAACTGTTAAGCTTACAGTTAAACCTAAAAAACCGACTATTACAACAAGTTTAGAGAACAAAAAAGGCTTAACAAATCAACAAATTACGGTTAATGTTGGAAACGGAGTGCCAAACGGTTCAACAGTTAAGCTTTACGATGGTGATAGAGTTATTGGAACTGGAACAACTAATGGAGAGACTGCAACCGTTACAGTCACAGAAGCTCTACCAGGAAACCCTATTACAGCTGAAACAGTAGTTACTAATACTAATGGAACAGTGACTTCAGAACGAAGTGAGGCCGTAACACCGACAGAAGCACCAGACAAACAAGCCCCAACCTTGACCATCACACCAGCCAACCAAACGGTAACAGAAGGTGAATGGGTAACATTTACAGTCAGAGCGACGGATGATAAAAAGGCTAAACTGGATGCTAGTGATTTTCTAACCAAATATGGTAGTAGGATTGTTGGAGCGAAAGCATTTGTAGAATCAAAAGGAAGTACAGATGCCGATCAAATCAGAAAAATCACCATTAAGACTTTGCCAGAAGATGTTGGCAAAACACAGACAATTACCTTTAAGGCTACTGATGATGCAGGGAACTCAGCACAACCTGTGACCTTTACTTTCACTGTCACAGCTGGTGATAAGACGGGGCCAACCATTACAGCAGCAGATGCTACAGTAACTAAAAACGAACCAATTACTCCAATCCCTGTAACAGCTGTAGATAATACAGGTGGAGTTGGCTTGCGTGATAATAATCCAATAGAGGTAAGCAATTTACCACAAGGATTAAAATATGAAAATGGCAAGATTACAGGGACTACGAATGCTGCGACAGGATTCTATACTGTAAAAATTAAAGCATATGATAAAAATAATAATTCTTCAGAAAAAACAATAAAAATCACTGTTGAAGAGCAAGCTAGCAAATATAATCCGACAGGAGAAACATTAACAGTTCCGTATAACCATAACATTACGGATGATGAAGTGAAGGCAAAAGTACAAAACTTTGCTCCAGGAACTTTAACGGTACAAAGTAAACCGTCAACAAATACATCAGGTAATGTAGGAAATGCTGTAGTGAAAGTAACATACCCAGATGGTTCACATGATACAGTAAATATTCCAGTAGTTGTAGGACGTCCAAATAAAGATGATTACACACCGAAGTACAATGATGGTAGTGGTAAACCAGGAGCATCAGTAGACATCCCAGTAAGTGAAGCGAACGGAAAAACCATTCCATCAGGCACAACATACACAAGCTTAACACCAGGAGTAGTCACAGTAGATGACAAAGGAAAAGTCACTGTTACAATTCCAAAAGAAGCTAAACCAGGAAACAAGATTACCGGTAAAGTAACGGTAACCTATCCAGATGGCTCGAAAGAAGAAGTTCCAGTAACGGTTACAGTAGGTGAACAAGATAAAGATATCTACACACCGAAATACGAAGATGGAAATGGCAAACCAGGAACTAAGGTAGAAATTCCATTAACAGAAGAAAATGGTAAGGACATTCCAACGGGAACAACCTTCGAAAGTGACCAACCAGAAGTTATCACAGTAGATGATAAAGGAAAAGTCACTGTCACAATTCCAAAAGAAGCTAAACCAGGAGACAAGATTACCGGTAAAGTAACGGTAACCTATCCAGATGGCTCGAAAGAAGAAGTTCCAGTAACGGTTACAGTAGGTGAACAAGATAAAGATATCTACACACCGAAATACGAAGATGGAAATGGCAAACCAGGAACTAAGGTGGAAATTCCATTAACAGAAGAAAATGGTAAGAAAATTCCAACAGGAACAACCTTCGAAAGTGGAACACCAGGAATCACAGTAGATGATAAAGGAAAAGTCACTGTCACAATTCCAGCAGATAAGAACCCAGGAGACAAGATTACCGGTAAAGTAACGGTAACCTATCCAGATGGCTCGAAAGAAGAAGTTCCAGTAACGGTTACAGTAGGTGAACAAGATAAAGATATCTACACACCGAAATACGAAGATGGAAATGGCAAACCAGGAACTAAGGTAGAAATTCCATTAACAGAAGAAAATGGTAAGGACATTCCAACGGGAACAACCTTCGAAAGTGACCAACCAGAAGTTATCACAGTA
>NZ_VMMK01000049.1:1620-18841 GCF_013277255.1 Streptococcus sp. 2154 | reverse complement strand
ACGAGAAAAACTGGCTTGAATCCATAATCAAAAAGCAAACTAGGAAGCTAGCCGTAAGCTGTACTTGAGTACGGTAAGGCGACGCTGACGTGGTTTGAATTTGATTTTCGAAGAGTATTACTGCCCTTCATTTCTTATTAGCTGACTTTATGATATAATGAAAAACGAGGTAAATTGAATGAAAAGTATAAAATTAAATGCTCTATCTTACATGGGAATTCGTGTCTTGAATATTATTTTTCCCATCTTAACTGGAACCTACGTCGCGCGTGTCTTGGACCGAACTGACTATGGTTACTTCAACTCAGTCGACACTATTTTGTCATTTTTCTTACCCTTTGCGACTTATGGGGTCTATAACTACGGTTTACGAGCCATCAGTAATGTCAAGGATAACAAAAAAGATCTGAATAGAACCTTCTCCAGTCTTTTTTATTTGTGCATCGCTTGTACGATTTTGACCACTGCTGTCTATATCCTAGCCTATCCTCTCTTCTTTACTGATAATCCAATCGTCAAAAAGGTCTACCTTGTTATGGGGATTCAACTCATTGCCCAGATTTTTTCAATCGAATGGGTCAATGAAGCTCTGGAAAATTACAGTTTTCTCTTTTACAAAACTGCCTTCATCCGTATCCTGATGCTGGTCTCTATTTTCTTATTTGTTAAAAATGAACACGATATTGTTGTCTATACACTTGTGATGAGTTTATCGACGCTGATTAACTACCTGATTAGTTATTTTTGGATTAAAAGAGACATCAAACTTGTTAAGATTCACCTAAGTGATTTTAAACCACTCTTTCTCCCTCTGACAGCCATGTTAGTCTTTGCCAATGCCAATATGCTCTTCACTTTTTTAGATCGCCTCTTCCTCGTTAAAACAGGGATTGATGTCAACGTTAGTTATTATACCATAGCTCAGCGAATTGTGACCGTTATAGCTGGGGTTGTAACAGGTGCAATTGGAGTGAGTGTGCCTCGTCTCAGTTACTATCTGGGGAAAGGAGACAAAGAAGCCTATGTTTCTCTGGTTAATAGAGGTAGTCGAATCTTTAACTTCTTTATCATTCCACTGAGTTTTGGACTCATGGTTTTAGGACCAAATGCCATCCTACTTTACGGTAGTGAAAAATATATCGGAGGCGGCATCTTGACCTCTCTCTTCGCTTTTCGTACGATTATCCTGGCCTTAGATACCATTCTTGGTTCCCAAATTCTCTTTACCAATGGCTATGAAAAACGTATCACAGTCTATACAGTCTTTGCTGGGCTACTCAATTTGGGCTTGAATAGTCTCCTCTTTTTCAACCATATCGTGGCTCCTAAATACTACTTACTGACAACTATGTTATCAGAGACTTCTCTACTTGTTTTCTATATCATTTTCATCCATAGAAAACAACTCATCCACTTGGGACATATCTTTAGCTATACTGTTCGATACTCTCTCTTTTCACTTTCCTTTGTAGCAATTTATTTCCTGATTAATTTCATGTATCCTGTGGATATGGTCATTAATTTGCCATTTTTGATTAATACTGGTTTGATTGTCTTGCTATCAGCTATCTCTTATATTAGTCTACTTGTCTTCACAAAAGATAGCATTTTCTATGAATTTTTAAACCATGTCCTAGCCTTAAAAAATAAATTCAAAAGATCATAGGAGTTTAAAATGAAACAACTAACCATTGAAGATGCCAAACAAATTGAATTAGAAATTTTGGATTATATTGATACTCTCTGTAAAAAGCACAATATCAACTATATTATTAACTACGGTACTCTGATTGGGGCGGTTCGACATCAAGGCTTTATTCCTTGGGACGACGATATTGATTTATCCATGCCTAGAGAAGACTACCAACGATTTATTAACATTTTTCAAAAGGAAAAAAGCAAGTATAAGCTCCTATCCTTAGAAACTGATAAGAACTACTTTAACAACTTTATCAAAATAACCGACAGTACAACTAAAATTATTGATACTCGAAATACAAAAACCTATGAGTCTGGTGTTTTTATCGATATTTTCCCTATGGATCGCTTTGATGATCCTAAGGTCATTGATACTTGTTATAAACTGGAAAGCTTCAAACTTCTGTCTTTCAGTAAACATAAAAATATTGTCTATAAGGATAGCCTTTTAAAAGATTGGATACGAACAGCCTTTTGGTTGCTCCTTCGACCTGTTTCTCCTCGTTATTTCGCAAATAAAATCGAGAAAGAAATTCAAAAATATAGTCGTGAAAATGGTCAGTATATGGCTTTTATCCCTTCTAAATTTAAGGAAAAGGAAGTCTTCCCAAGTGGTACCTTCGATAAAATAATTGATTTACCCTTTGAAAATTTAAGCCTTCCAGCACCTGAAAAATTTGATACTATTTTGACACAATTTTATGGAGATTATATGACCCTACCACCAGCAGAAAAACGCTTCTACAGTCATGAATTTCACGCTTACAAATTGGAGGATTAGGATGCAGTATTTAGAAAAAAAAGAAATTAAAGAAATTCAACTAGCCCTGCTAGACTATATTGATGAGACTTGTAAGAAACATGATATTCCTTATTTTCTTAGTTATGGAACCATGCTTGGAGCCATCCGCCACAAAGGTATGATTCCTTGGGATGATGATATTGATATTTCCCTTTATCGTGAGGATTATGAGCGTTTACTGAAGATTATTGAGGAAGAAAATCACCCTCGCTACAAGGTTCTTTCCTACGATACATCTTCTTGGTACTTCCATAATTTCGCATCGATTTTGGACACTTCTACTGTTATAGAAGACCACGTTAAGTACAAGCGTCATGATACCAGCCTTTTCATCGATGTCTTCCCAATTGATCGATTTACAGACTTGAGCATTGTCGACAAGAGCTATAAGTATGTGGCCCTTCGTCAACTAGCTTATATCAAAAAATCACGAGCAGTTCACGGTGATAGCAAATTAAAAGATTTTCTTAGATTATGTAGCTGGTATGCCCTCCGAGTGGTCAATCCCCGTTACTTTTACAAGAAAATTGATCAGCTAGTCAAAAATGCTACAACCAACTCTCCTCAATATGAAGGAGGAATTGGGATCGGTAAGGAAGGGATGAAAGAAATCTTCCCAGTTGATACCTTTAAAGAACTGATTTTGACTGAGTTTGAAGGTCGTATGTTGCCTGTGCCAAAAAAATATGACCAATTTTTAACCCAGATGTATGGGGATTATATGACACCACCATCAAAAGAAATGCAAGAATGGTATAGTCATAGCATTAAAGCTTATCGTAAAAACTGATTGAGGGCGACCATACAAACTACTAAGATAGAGGTTATTCAAAAACATAATTTTAGTAGAAAATGAAGTAAATATTCCTACAATAAAACGCATAATATCAAGGTTTTCAACACCTGATATTATGCGTTTTATAATTTTAAAGACTTTTTTCTATAGTAGATTGAAATAAGATACGAACAAATCAATTAGAAAATTCAAATTAATTTCTAGAAATATTTTAGTATTCCTGTGTACTGTTCTAAATTCAGTCTGCTATATCTTATTTTTCTATTTAAATCGCTTCTGTAACAAAGCTACGACTTTCAAGTACCTTAAGCATGGCATTAGCTGTATCTAGCGCTGTGAAGAGGGGCACCCCGTGTTCAATGGCTGAACGGCGGATTTGCTCACCATCTTCGTCAGCAGTTCGTTTTGTTCCAACTGTGTTAATGATAGCTTGAATTCTTCCTTTACGAACAAAGTTTGGAATATCCTTATCGTCATCACCAATCTTACCAACAGGCTGAGCATGTAATCCATGACTGGCAAAGAAGGCTGCTGTCCCTTCTGTCGCGAGGATTCCATAGCCAATATTTTGAAAACGACGAGCCAAGTCCAAGGCTTCTTCTTTGGCATCATCAGCGATGGTAAATACAACATTTCCAAAGGTTGGCAAGTGGAGGTAAGAAGCTTCAAAAGCTTTATAGAGAGCTTTTTCCAAAGTAGTATCAGAACCCATAACTTCCCCTGTTGACTTCATTTCAGGACCAAGTAAGCTGTCTACCTTAGCTAGTTTGGTAAAGGAGAAGACAGGTGCCTTGATATGAACGCGAGTGCTTTCAGGGTAAAGTCCATCTTGGTAGCCAAGTTCTTCAAGTTTTTGACCAAGAATGAGCTTGGTCGCTACTTGAGCCATAGGAATATTAGTTACCTTAGAAAGGAATGGAACGGTACGGCTGGCACGTGGATTGACCTCAATAACGTAGACTTTTTCATCCTTGATAACAAACTGAATGTTCATCATTCCAAGACAGTTGAGGCCGATTGCTAGGCGTTTGGTGTAGTCTGCGATGGTTTCCTGCACCTTTTGAGACAAGGTTTGCGGAGGGTAAACAGCCATTGAGTCACCTGAGTGGACACCAGCACGTTCGATATGCTCCATGATACCTGGGATAAGGACATTTTCACCATCTGAGATGGCATCAACTTCGCACTCCTGACCAACGATATAAGAATCGACAAGAACTGGGTGGTCTGGACTAGCCTTAACCGCTGTACGCATGTAAGAACGAAGATCTTCTTCATTTTCTACGATTTCCATGGCGCGTCCACCAAGTACATAAGATGGGCGAACAAGGACTGGGAAACCAATCTTACGTGCTGCAAGAACTGCTTCTTCTTCATTGGTAGCCGTTTGTCCTGGTGGCTGTGGAATGTCCAGGTCTTTTAGAGCTTGCTCAAAGAGGTCACGGTCTTCAGCACGGTCTAGGTCAGCGACCTGTGTACCAAGGATGGTCACACCTGCTTTTGCCAATGGCTCCGCAAGGTTGATAGCTGTTTGACCACCGAACTGAACGATAACCCCTTTTGGTTGCTCCAAGTCGATGACATTCATAACATCTTCGAATGTCAATGGCTCAAAGTAAAGCTTGTCTGATACCGAGAAGTCTGTTGAAACAGTCTCTGGATTTGAGTTCATGATGATAGCTTCATAACCAGCTGCCTGGATAGCCTTAACTGAGTGAACCGTTGCATAGTCAAATTCGACCCCTTGACCGATACGGATTGGACCTGAACCTAGGACAAGTACAGATTCTTTATCAGATCTGATAGACTCATTTTCCCATCCATAGGTTGAATAGAAATATGGTGTTTCAGAATCAAACTCCGCAGCACAGGTATCGACCATCTTATAAACTGGAACAATCTTGTTTTCCAAGCGAAGTTGACGAAGTTGATCAGCAGTTGTTTTCCAAAGTTCCGCAATCTTACGGTCTGAGAAGCCATTAAGTTTAGCTGTTTTCAAGACTTCTAGATCTTGTGGATGAGCACCCAATTCCTGCTCAATTTCAAAGATATGTAGGAGTTTATCCAGATAAAAAATATCGATTTTTGTAAGCTCTGCAATTTCTTCAGGTGTGTAGCCACGACGAATTGCTTCTGATACGTAGAAGAGACGGTCATCTTGGGCTTTGACAACCTTTTCAATCAAGGCATCATCAGAAACTGCTGCAAGTTCAGGTATTTCATTGTGGTGCACCCTAATTTCAAGGGAGCGGCAGGCCTTGAGAAGAGATTCCTCGATATTACGACCGATTGCCATGACTTCTCCAGTCGCCTTCATTTGTGTACCGAGACGGCGTTCACCCTTTTCAAACTTGTCAAATGGGAAACGAGGAATCTTGGCAACCACGTAGTCAAGGGCTGGTTCAAACATGGCATAGGTTGAACCTGTAACTGGGTTGATGACCTCATCCAAGGTCAAACCTACTGCAATCTTAGCAGCCAATTTTGCAATCGGATACCCTGTCGCCTTAGATGCTAGGGCTGAAGAACGCGACACACGAGGGTTTACTTCGATGACATAATACTTGAAACTGTGTGGATCAAGGGCCAGCTGAACGTTACATCCCCCTTCAATCTTAAGGGCACGAATGATGCTCAAGCTCGCGTCACGTAGCATTTGGTTTTCATAGTCTGCCATGGTTTGCGCAGGAGCAAATACAATGGAATCTCCTGTGTGAATTCCGACTGGGTCAAAGTTTTCCATGTTACAAACAACCAAAGCATTGTCAGCTGAGTCACGCATCACTTCGTATTCGATTTCCTTGAAACCTGCAATCGAACGCTCAATCAAACATTGGGTCACAGGTGATAATTTCAAACCATTTTCAGCGATTTCACGCAATTCTTCCTCGTTGGCACACATACCACCACCAGTACCACCAAGGGTAAAGGCTGGACGAACGATAACTGGGTAACCAATTGTCGCTGCAAAGGCAACAGCTTCTTCGACTGTGTTGACAATTTCAGATTCTGGAATTGGTTGGTTGAGCTCTTCCATCAATTGTTTAAAGAGGTCACGGTCCTCCGCTTGATCAATGGCAGATAGTTTAGTACCCAGAAGTTCAACACCAAGCTCATCTAGGATACCATTTTTAGACAATTCCATGGCCATATTAAGCCCTGTTTGACCACCGAGTGTTGGTAGCAAGGCATCTGGACGCTCCTTACGAAGAATACGTGTCACAAACTCAAGTGTAATCGGTTCAATATAAACCTTGTCCGCAATCTCCTTGTCCGTCATGATGGTTGCAGGGTTTGAATTAACCAAAACCACCTCATAACCTTCCTCTTTCAAAGACAAGCAAGCCTGGGTCCCAGCGTAGTCAAACTCAGCAGCCTGACCAATAATAATCGGACCAGAACCAATCACCATAATTTTTTGAATATCAGTACGTTTAGGCATATATAAGATATTAAGGGCGTCAAGCGGACAAAGCTAAAATAGGAGTTATGACGAAGAACTGTCAGTTCTAGGAATAACTATCTTTTTAGCACCGTCCGTAGCCCGTATTCAGTTCAGCAAATACGGACCACCCTTCTCCTTTCTATTCGTCGCCTCACTGAGCGACATTAAATAAATTCTCCGACGATTTTTTAGCGAAACGATATTTTTCGGTAAAAAATCTAGTGCAGGGAGTTTTTAGTTCGCCTGATAGCGACTAAAAGAAACGACCTGCCTTTCTATTCGGCAACTCTCAGATTTCCATTAAATAAGATACAAAGGACGAATAGAAAGCGATTGAATTTTAGGAAACCAAGGAAGGATTGACAATCCAAGTTGGTTTCTCTAAATTCCGAGCTTTCCGTCCGTGTTCAGTTACATAAATTCTCCGACGAGCTTTTACTCATTCTTAGTTTGATTGTTTAAAAGCTTCCATCATCTCGATAAACTCGTCAAATAGGTAGCTAGCGTCGTGTGGACCAGGGGCTGCATCTGGATGGTATTGAACAGAGAAAGCAGGTTGGTATCTGTGACGCACACCTTCAACTGACTTGTCATTGATTTCTTCATGGGTGATAATCAAATGCTCTGGCAAATCCTCACGGCTAACTGCATAACCATGGTTTTGACTTGTAAAATCCACACGTCCTGTAGCAATTTCGCGTACCGCATGGTTGAATCCACGGTGTCCAAATTTCATCTTGTAAGTCTTAGCCCCGTTTGCCATTGCAAAGAGTTGGTGCCCCATACAAATACCAAAAATTGGAATTTTTCCTTGTACACCACGAATCATATCCAGTGCTTGGGGAACATCTTCTGGATTTCCCGGTCCATTTGACAACATAACTCCGTCAGGGTTGAGATGGAGAATTTCTTCAGCCGTTGTTGAATAAGGAACGACTGTCACGTTACAGTTGCGCTTAGAGAGTTCACGTAAGATTGAGTGCTTGAGACCAAAGTCCACTAGCACTACGCTCAAACCAACTCCTGGAGCTGGATACGAAGTTTTAGTAGAAACCTGCTTGATATTGTCTGTCGGCAAGACTGTTGCTTGGAGCTGGTCCGTCACATGGTCCATACTGTCCCCAACATGGGTCAAGGTTGCACGCATGGTACCATGCTTACGGATAATCTTGGTAAGAGCACGTGTATCAATCCCTGAAATACCCGGAATTTTCTTGGCTTTCAAAAATTCATCCAAGGTCATTTGGTTGCGCCAGTTACTAGCTCTACGTGCTTCTTCGAAAACAACAACTCCCTTACAAGTTGGAATAATGGATTCGTAATCATCACGGTTAATTCCATAATTTCCCACCAAAGGATAAGTAAAGGTCAAGATTTGTCCATTATAAGACTGGTCTGTAATGGATTCTTGGTAGCCGGTCATGCCTGTATTAAAGACAATTTCACCAGTTACATCAATATCTGCTCCGAAGGCCTTGCCTTCAAAAACTGTACCATCTTCTAATACTAGAAGTCTTTTTGTCATATTTTCACCTCTCGTGGACGCTCACTGGCGTCTTTTAACGTCTTGTGTTTTAGTTGGCGTTTCTACTCGCCAGTACGGATTCTAAGATTGCCATTCGAACAAAGACACCATTGGTCATTTGTTGGACAATCCGCGATTTTGGTGCTTCAACCAAGTGGTCTGCGATTTCTACATCACGGTTGACTGGAGCTGGGTGCATGAGGATTGCTGTTTCTTTCAAACGGTCATAACGTTCTTGAGTCAAGCCATGTTGGGCATGGTAGTCTTCTTTTGAAAAGACTGCTCCGCTATCATGGCGTTCATGTTGCACACGGAGAAACATCATGACATCCACCTGATCAATGATTTCATCAATGGTTACAAACTGTCCATAGTCTGCAAACTCTTGACTTCTCCATTCCTCAGGTCCAGCAAAATAAAGTTCAGCTCCCAAGCGTTTCAAAATCTGCATATTGGATTTGGCAACGCGTGAATGGTCCAAGTCACCTGCAATCGCAACCTTGAGACCCTCAAAGTGGCCAAATTCCTCATAAATAGTCATCAAATCAAGCAAGCTCTGGCTAGGATGTTGTCCCGAACCATCTCCACCATTGATGATGGAAGTCGTAATCGTGGGACTAGCAATTAACTCTCTGTAGTAGTCAACCTCAGGGTGGCGAATCACACAGACATCCACTCCTAAAGCAGACAGAGTCAAAATGGTATCATAAAGTGTCTCACCCTTATTGACTGAACTAGTCTTCACATCAAAGTCAAGTCGTTCCAGCCCCAGTTTAATCTCTGCCACTTCAAAGGACTTATGCGTCCGTGTAGAATCCTCAAAGAAAAGATTGGAAACAATCGGGTGGTTTTCATAAGGAAGCTGAGCTCCGTTTTTAAACTCAATCCCTCGTTTGATCAATTTCATCACTTGATCGACAGTGAGGTCTTCCATGGACACCACATGGTTCAATGCTTGTTGATTTTCTGACATGGCCACTCCTTTAGCTTTCTAAGCTTCTTCAGTAATCAGAACTCTGTCTTGACCATCAAGTTCTGCCATCTCTACGATGATTTCTTCAGAACGACTGGTTGGGATATTCTTCCCAACGTAATCTGGACGGATTGGCAATTCTCTATGTCCACGATCGACTAGAACTGCTAAACTTACGCGCGCAGGACGACCATGACCTACAATATTATCAATAGCAGCACGGATGGTACGACCTGTATAAAGCACATCGTCCACCAAGATAACTTCGCGGTCTGTCACATCGACAGAAACCAAAGAAGTATCTTCTCCACTTTTAACATCATCACGGAAGGGTTTAGTATCCAATTCCACAACCGGAACTGAAAGGTTTTCTAGTTGCTCCAAACGTTCTTGGATACGATGGGCGATAAAGACACCGCGAGTTTTAATACCAGCCAAGACGATTTTATTCAAATCTTTGTTGCGTTCAATAATCTCATAAGTAATACGCGTAATCGCTCGTTTGACGGTCAATTCGTCTACAACTTCTTTTGTCTTCATGACAAACCTCCAAAAAGAAAAGTCTCCTTAAACAAGGAGACTTGAAATGTATAGCTAAGCAAGCCCTACTGCACACAGTATAGACTTCACCCTTCTACTTTATCGCGCTCCTTGCCTGCCTCACGGGACAAGTTTAAAGGAATATTTAGTTATCAATTACTATAGCACAAAGTAAGCTTAAAATCAAGCAAAAACTTTCGATTTTCCATCTTACAAATTGCTAAAATCATATAACTGTGGGTACTGGTCACACTCTGGATTTTTAGGATGACAAATGGCTCTTCCAAAATAAATCATGGCCTGATGAGCTGCTAACCACTGCTCAGGCGGCAAGATATCCATGACCCGCTTTTCCACCTCAAGTGGTGTCGCTGATTTTTTGACGATATCGTGGTGTTTGCAAATACGCTCCACATGAGTATCCACTGCAAAGGCTGGAATCCCAAATCCTACACTCATAACAACATTGGCTGTCTTGCGACCAACACCTGCCAAACTCTCCAATTCCTCACGTGTTTGAGGGACTTGACCATCAAAATCGTCTAGTAACTGTTGGGCACATTTTTTAAGGAATTTAGCCTTATTTCGATACAGTCCCAGTCGAGAAATGTGTGAAGCAATCTCACTCTCTGTTGCAACAGACATGGCTTGTGGCGTTGGAAAGGCAGCAAAGAGGCCTGGCGTAGCCTTATTTACCGCTGCATCCGTCGTCTGGGCTGACAACATGACCGCAACCAAGAGTTCAAAATGATTAGTGAAATCAAGACTGGGCTTGGCATCTGGAAAAAGAGCAATGATTTCTTCTAGCACCTTTCGTGCTCGTTTTTTTGACAAAACCATTATTCGTCTCCATCAAATAGTCCTTGTAAACCAGCAAAAGGACTGTTTTCTTCTTTCTTAACTGCTTGTTGAGCTTGGTATTCTTCTTCTGTCATGATTTGCCAGTCATTTCCTGAAACAAATCCTTGGCCAGCTTCTTCTTCAGCCGTCAAGACCTTGATAGGAATGTTTAGTAGGATATTGTCTGACACGCTCTCAGCAAGGTCAAGTTCTCCATTTTCGATAGGCAGGACCAAGTCATCGTCTAAAACTTCCTGATCTAGTTGGTTAGTTGCACCTTCCATGAAAACTTCCGTTACTGGATAAGATTCAACTAACTCAACTGGCTCCATACTACGACTTGAAGCAAGAACAATGGTATAAGATAGTTGATAATCTAAGAAATACATACGGTTTTCGTACTGTACTTTCCCAACTGCAAGGATATTTTTTACATCTAAAATTTCTTGATTACGTGCACGCAGGTCTGCGACTAGGTCTAACGTTTGTTCAAAATGCAAGCCTTCAGACTGCTTGCGTATCTCTTGAATATTTAATTTCATACTTCCTCCATAAAGATTTACTCTCTTGATTATACCATGAAAAGCCTACAAATCAACCCACCAAACTTTGTAATTAACATTCAAGTTTTTAATATGTCCACTATGATATTTTGTTTTTTAGTGCTATACTACATCAGAGCAAGGAGGATGCCCCTATGGAAGACAAAGAACTCGGTACTAATGCTTATCACTCGTATTTTAGAGCTTGGAATTTCCAGTTTTCTGTTGACAAAATTTCCTTAAAGGTATAGTATAAAGATACTAATACTCGGAGGTAAGGGAGACATGAACAACTAAGTCTATCAAATAAAGAACCTTTATTTAGTAGATCTTGTTTTTGTCTCTTTTTGTGTGCTCTTTTATGCTCTTTTTCTGGCATGTTAATAGAGTTTTTTTGACATAGACTTTGGGCTCTACTAGGTAAAGTAGAGCTTTTTGTTATGCACTATGAACATTCTAGAAAGGGAAATCATATGATAAAAATCAATCATCTGACCATCACACAAAACAAAGATTTACGAGACCTTGTCTCTGATCTAAGCATGACCATCCAAGACAGGGAAAAGGTAGCTATTATTGGTGAAGAAGGAAATGGCAAATCCACCTTACTTAAAATTTTAATGGGGGAAACTTTGCCTGATTTCACTATCGGGGGAGACATTCAATCTGATTATCAATCAATAGCCTACATTCCTCAAAAACTTCCTGAGGACCTGAAAAATAGAACTCTACACGACTACTTCTTTTTAGATACTATTGATTTAGATTACAGTGTCCTCTATCGTTTAGCTGAGGAATTGCATTTTGATAGCAATCGTTTCGCAAGTGACCAAGAGATTGGCAGTCTATCAGGGGGCGAAGCTTTGAAAATTCAGCTTATCCATGAGTTAGCCAAACCCTTTGAGATTCTATTTTTAGATGAACCTTCAAATGACTTGGATCTTGAGACGGTTGATTGGCTAAAAGGTCAAATGCGCAAGATTCGGCAAACCGTTATTTTCATTTCCCATGATGAGGACTTTCTTTCTGAAACGGCAGACACTATTGTTCACTTGCGACTGGTCAAGCACCGTAAAGAAGCAGAAACACTAGTAGAGCATTTAGACTATGATAGTTATAGTGAGCAGAGAAAGGCTAATTTTGCCAGACAAACCCAGCAAGCAGCCAACGACCAAAGAGCCTACGATAAAACCATGGAAAAACATCAACGAGTTAAACAAAATGTAGAAACTGCTCTTCGAGCTACCAAAGACAGTACTGCCGGTCGCCTATTGGCTAAAAAGATGAAAACTGTCCTCTCACAAGAAAAACGCTACGAAAGAGCAGCTCAGGCCATGACCCAAAAGCCACTTGAAGAGGAAGAAATCAGACTTTTCTTCTCAGATATACAGCCATTACCTACTTCTAAAGTCTTAATCCAACTGGAAAAAGAAAATTTATCCATTGGCGAGCGAATTTTGGTGCAAGAACTACAATTAACTGTCCGTGGCCAAGAAAAAATCGGTATTATAGGGCCAAATGGTATTGGAAAATCGACCCTATTAGCCAAGTTACAGCAACTTTTTAATGCTAAAAGAGAGATTTCGCTTGGTTATATGCCACAAGATTACCAGCAAAAACTGCAATTGGATTTATCACCAATAGCCTATCTAAGTAAAACTGGGGAAAAAGAGGAACTACAAAAAATCCAATCTCACTTAGCCAGTCTCAATTTCAGTTATCCAGAAATGCAGCATCAAATTCGCTTCTTATCTGGCGGACAACAAGGAAAACTCCTGCTTTTGGATTTAGTCTTGCGCAAACCAAACTTTCTCCTGCTAGATGAACCCACACGAAACTTTTCTCCAACTTCTCAACCCGAAATTAGAAAACTCTTTGCCACTTATCCTGGTGGTCTCATCACTGTTTCGCATGACCGTTGTTTCTTAAAAGAGATCTGTTCAATCATCTATCGCTTAACAGAACACGGTTTGGAGGTAGTTAATTTTCAAGATTTATAAATTTTCAACATCGCAAATATGTGGGGCAAAAACACAATTTTAGGAGAAAAAGAAGTAAATCTTCCCATAATAAAACGCATAATATCAAGTTTTCACACCTGATATTATGCGTTTTTCAGATTTTAAAGACTTTTTCCAGCCTTCATTTTACATATGTTTTAAACGTTCAATCCGTTCTGAGATAGGTGGGTGGGTATAAAAGAGTTTTTTGAACCCTCCCCCTTTCTTAGGATCATTGATATAAAGTGCACTGCTAGCATCATCGACGTGGCGACTCATAGGTTTGCTATTGTCCAACTTATCTAGGGCATTAATCATTCCCTGGGGATTGCGAGTCAGCTCGACACTAGATGCATCTGCCAGAAATTCCCTCTGACGAGAAATAGCGAGCTGAACCAAGGTTGCAGCGAGAGGTGCCAGTACAATAGCTAGTAGGGAAACCACTAGCATAATGATTTCAAGACCATTTCCATCTCGGTCATCATCACTTCGTCTGCGACCTGCTCCACCCCACCACATCATACGACCTGCCATACCAGAAAGCATGGTGATAGCACTAGCAAGGGCAACTGCAATAGTCGAAATACGGATATCATAATTACGAATATGACTGACTTCATGTCCCATAACAGCTTCTAGTTCTTCACGATTCATGATAGCTAGTAGACCTGAAGTCGCAGCAACCGCCGCATTTTGAGGGTTAGAACCTGTCGCAAAGGCATTTAAGGCTGGATCATCAATGATGAAAACACGGGGCATAGGAATCTGAGCGACCATAGCCATATCTTCCACTACGTGGTAGAAATCTGGTGCCGTTTGTTCATCAATCTCACGCGCCCCGTTCATGGACATGACAATCTCTGTTGATTGAAAAATCATGGACAAGGCATAGATAAATCCGATAATCAGTGCGATAACCAAACCACCAATCCCAGACCGCATAAAGAGGTAACCAACCGCATAACCAACAAGAGCTAAGAGTAGGAAAAATACCAGCAACAAAATCCACGTTTTTCGTTTATTGCTTGCAATTTGATCAAACAACATCTTAGTCACCTAAACCGCTAAAATCAACTTTAGGAACTACCTTTTCCTCTTCTGGTGTTTGAAGGAAATCTGCTTCTTTAAATCCAAACATTCCAGCGATAATATTGCTTGGGAAAGTTTCTAATTTTACATTGTAGTTGCTGACAACACTGTTATAAAGTTGACGAGAGTAAGAAATTTTATTTTCTGTGTTTGTCAACTCCTCTTGCAATTTAACAAAGTTGGCACTAGCTTTCAAATCTGGATAGCTTTCTGCAACTGCAAAAATACCTGAAACCTGACGAGTGAGGGCATCACTAGCTTTCATAGCTTCTGCTGGTGAAGTCGCTGCTGCCACTTGGTTACGTAGTTCTGCTACCTTTTCAAGGGTAGAACCTTCATATTTAGCATAACCTTTTACAGTTTCAATCAAGTTTGGCAAGAGGTCATTTCGACGTTTCAACTGAACATCAATCTGGCTCCAAGCCTCCTTTGTTTGCATACGATTTTTAACCAAACCGTTATAGCTAACAATCACAAAAATAACAATAAGAGCTAAAACTCCAAGAATAATCCAAGTCATGATATAAGTCCTTTCTGCTTTTAGATTAGTACCAGTATATCAAATTTTTAATGATTGTGGTAAAATAAGATGATACTAAAGAAGGAAATAACTATGAAACCAGAAACATTTTACAACTTGCTTGCCGAGCAAAATCTTCCACTTTCGGACCAGCAAAAAAAACAATTTGATCGTTATTTTGAACTCTTGGTTGAGTGGAATGAAAAGATTAATTTAACAGCTATTACGGACAAGGAAGAAGTTTATCTCAAACATTTTTACGATTCGATTGCACCCATTCTTCAAGGCTTGATTCCCAATGAAACTATCAAATTGCTTGATATTGGAGCTGGGGCAGGATTTCCTAGTCTGCCGATGAAAATCCTCTATCCTCAGTTAGATGTGACCATCATTGATTCGCTCAATAAACGTATCAACTTCCTGCAACTTTTGGCTCAAGAATTGGATTTGAACGGAGTTCATTTCTACCACGGACGTGCCGAAGATTTTGCCCAAGACAAGAACTTCCGTGCTCAATATGATTTTGTAACAGCTCGTGCGGTTGCCCGCATGCAGGTTTTATCTGAATTGACAATTCCTTACCTTAAAGTTGGCGGAAAACTATTGGCACTCAAGGCCAGCAATGCCCCTGAGGAATTATTAGAAGCTAAGAATGCCCTCAACCTCCTCTTCAGTAAAGTCGAAGACAATCTCAGCTACGCCCTACCAAATGGAGATCCGCGTTATATGACAGTTGTAGAAAAGAAAAAAGAAACGCCAAATAAATATCCACGTAAGGCTGGTATGCCAAATAAACGCCCACTTTAATCTTTTTAGTAAAAAAATATTTACAAAATCAACCTCGCTCTTTTATTTTTAGGCTCGGGAAAAAATGATTTACAAAATCAACCTCGCTCTCTTATTTTTAGGCTCGGGAAAAAATGATTTACAAAATCATTTTTTTCTGCTATACTATCCTAAGCAAAGGTTTTTAATGTCATCCCGTGAGGTGACGAAGACACAGAAATACTTGAAACTCTTTAAAGTTTAGATTTTAGAGAAGTCTTACTCTGAGGGCCTATTGCTGTAAAATAATGGGCTCTTTTTTGATGCCCAAAAGTGAGGTTTATATGAAACAAGAATCAACTGTTGATTTGTTACTAGACGTTGACCAACGTCCTTCGGCTGGAAAAGGAATTCTCCTTAGCTTCCAACACGTTTTCGCCATGTTTGGTGCGACCATCTTGGTACCCTTGATTTTGGGAATGCCTGTATCTGTTGCCCTTTTTGCTTCAGGTGTTGGAACACTCATCTACATGATTTCAACTGGTTTTAAAGTTCCAGTTTATCTAGGTTCTTCATTTGCTTTTATCACAGCTATGTCACTGGCTATGAAAGAAATGGGTGGGGATGTATCTGCTGCTCAAACAGGGGTTATCTTGACTGGTTTGGTCTATGTCCTTGTTGCTACCAGCATCCGATTTGTAGGAACAAAATGGATTGATAAACTCTTGCCACCAATCATCATCGGACCTATGATCATCGTTATCGGTCTTGGACTTGCAGGTTCAGCTGTTACCAACGCTGGTCTTGTAGCTGATGGGAATTGGAAAAATGCTCTTGTAGCAGTTGTTACTTTCTTGATTGCTGCCTTTATCAATACAAAGGGAAAAGGATTCCTACGAATCATTCCATTTCTCTTTGCCATTATCGGTGGTTACCTCTTCGCACTAACTCTTGGCTTGGTTGACTTTACACCAGTTCTTAAAGCTAACTGGTTTGAAATTCCTGGTTTCTACTTGCCATTTAACACAGGTGGTGCCTTTAAAGAATACAATCTTTACTTTGGTCCAGAAGCCATCGCTATCTTGCCAATCGCTATCGTAACAATTTCTGAACATATCGGAGACCATACTGTTTTGGGTCAAATCTGTGACCGTCAATTCTTAAAAGAACCAGGTCTCCACCGTACTCTTCTTGGTGACGGTATCGCAACTTCTGTTTCTGCCTTCCTTGGTGGACCAGCCAATACAACTTACGGAGAAAATACAGGGGTTATCGGTATGACTCGTATCGCTTCTGTCTCAGTTATCCGTAACGCTGCCTTCATCGCGATTGCCCTCAGCTTCCTTGGTAAATTCACTGCCTTGATTTCAACTATTCCAAACGCTGTACTTGGTGGTATGTCAATCCTTCTCTATGGGGTTATCGCCAGCAATGGTTTGAAAGTCTTGATTAAAGAACGTGTTGATTTCGCTCAAATGCGAAACCTCATCATCGCAAGTGCTATGTTGGTTCTTGGACTTGGAGGAGCTGTCCTTAAACTTGGTCCAGTTACACTTTCAGGTACTGCTCTTTCAGCCATGACAGGAATCATCTTGAACTTGATCTTGCCATACGAAAATAAAGACTAATACTCTTCGAAAATCTCTTCAAACCACGTCAACGTCGACTTGCCGTAGATATATGTAA
>NZ_VMMK01000049.1:0-1606 GCF_013277255.1 Streptococcus sp. 2154 | reverse complement strand
ACCTCAAAGCAGTGCTTTGAACAACCTGCGGCTAGTTTCCTAGTTTCCTAGTTTGCTCTTTGATTTTCATTGAGTATAAGAGTCTAAACATATCAAAAAACAAGCATTTCCAATTACGGAAGTGCTCATTTTTTTGATACTTAAAAGTAAGTGTATCCCCCTAACGCTGTCTAATATGTCTCCCCTATATGCATACGCTTCCACTCAGAGAACTCTACCTTGAACAGTTCAGGGGCTTTTTTAGCATTGTTATAAACTATAATATAGTAACCTTCCTTATTCCAAAACTTTCCTAAAATCTCAGCGTCTTCCAGCTCTGCTTCATAATCTAATACTCATCTGCTTTCAAAAAGCATTCTAGTCCATCTCCGATTAACGATGGACTTTATCACCTCCTTCTCCAGTCCTTGTATAACATCTTGAAGTTGATTCATGATATCTTCCAATATGGGCATCAACAGCTCCATAACAATAGCGAAATTCTCGTATATAGTGACTATGGACATGTGGACCTACTCCCCATTGGAGCCCAACAAGATCCCAGTTTACTGATTCTACCGAAACCAGCCTCATCTTGGTACATCAAGCGAACCTTACGAAAATGCCTACTGGTTTTAAAGCGCTTTCTTGTCTTCTTGAATTGAGATTTTATTTTTAGACGCGACAATGGTTTGAACGTCTGCTTTCTTGGGATGTTCTGGACGTGGCCTAATATTTCGCCAACCATGGCGCTTCAAGAGTTGATAAAAGGCATCACGTGTGTAGGAAGGACCTAACTCCTTTGTATAAGCCTGAAATAAGGCATCAATTGTAACAAATTCTCCTGCCTCTGCAGCCTTCAAATGACGGGCAAGAAAGGCTTTCTCTTCCTCAATTGTCATATATGCATGGTTACGACCACCACGTGTTTCTTGAAGGAGAGAATCGCGTCCGAACTCCTCATATTTTTTTACAGTTGGCCAAATCGTTGTTTGATTACAGCCTAAAAGCTCTATAATCTCTTTATAAGATTTACCCATCAGACGAAATAGAACGATTTGAAGGCGTTTATGATATTTAGCTGTACTAGAGTCTTTTAAAAGTGTTTTGATAGCTTGGATTTCTTCTTTAGTTGATTTCATATTACTACTATATAATGCTTTTTTATTTTAGCTTAGTATGAGTGTCCTTGTTCACGTCTTTCTTTTCCCACATGAAGAGAGTTCTGACGCCAACATCAAAAACCTTGGCTGCCTCGACATGGCTGTGCCCCTCTTTGATGTAATCTAATTCTCGATGTTTAAAATCTGTACTATATGCCATAGCTTTATTATAACATGCTTGTTTGAAACTAAGAAAATATCAAAACTCCATAATTGTTTTTCTAAAATACAGCTTTCAAATATCCTTAAATATAATAGACTTCCTGTGAAACAAAAATATGATACAATAAAATTATGAAGCAAGTAAACAACTAACTGATACACGATTTAAGCTCCTTGTTGCTGTTCAGCGCACGACTTTTGAAGAGATGTTAGCTGTATTGAAAACAGCTTATCAAGGTAAACACGCAAAAGGGGGACGAAAACCTAAACTAAGCCTAGAATACCTTCTTATGGCGACTTCA